>CAYUKI010000007.1:0-2247 GCA_964445235.1 uncultured Acidimicrobiia bacterium
GCCGCCCGGCCGCGATCAAGGCCCAGCTTGTCGCCGACCACCGACAGGCCGCCGCCGATCTGGCCGCAGCCATACCCGACGCCCGCCAAGCTGCTGCCTCTCTGGGCGGCGATCGCAACACCGCAGCCATTACCTCGGCGCTAGCGGCCCTCGACGATGCCGCGAGACGGGTATTCAGCGTGGCCAGCGTCGACGGTCCGACACCCGGAGCTGAGGCCTCGGAAGCAGACAGCGTTGAGCAACGTGCTACCGAACTGGCGAGCGAAGCCCTCGCTCTCGAAACAGAGATCGGAGATGCCTGGGCTTACCAGCTCACCTTGACTCGCATGTTGGACGTCCCCTTGCTCCCGGTCAGCGCTACCCCCGATGAGCTCGCGGCGCTTGCTGCCACCCTCTCCACCAAGGCTGCAGACTTCCTCCGCTTCGACGAGAACGCTCCGACCTCGGAGGGGTTGGCGTCGGTCGGCGAGGCTCTTCACGGTTGGACGGCCGGCTTGTCGGATTGGCAGGTCGCTTATCTCGATTCGTTGCGCATGGGGGACAGCACGGCGGCGGTTGAATACCGGAACGCCTTCGTCAGCGGTTTGGAGGCCTTGCGGAGCGCACTCGACACAGACCTAGCCGCCGTGCGCACGAAGGCGGTCTCGAGCCTGGACGAACTCGCCACCCGGTTGGAGGCCTTTACCCAGTCCCTCTAGCGACGCTCCCTCTACCGGCGCTTTTCGAGACTGGCTACCTCAGCTTCGAAGTCTCCGACGTCTTGGAAGTCCTTGTAGACGCTGGCAAAGCGAACGTAGGCAACCTCGTCCAGGCGGCGAAGACGCTCTAGCACCAGGGTGCCGACCACCGTTGATAGAACGACGGGTCCCCGCAGGTGGGCGGCCGCCTCCACCTCTTCGACGATGGTATCGATGCGGCTGGCCGGTACCGGGCGGTCGGCAAGGGCTCTTTCCAAACCGGCCCTGACCTTGGCGACGTCGAAAGGCTCGGTCCGGCCGTTCCGTTTCCCAACCAACAGGAGCGGTTCAGCCCGTTCGTAAGTGGTGAAGCGGGTACGGCAGGCATCACACTGACGGCGACGCCGGATGGCCGCGCCTTGCTCGGCCGGCCGACTGTCCAGGACGCGGCTCTCTAGTTCGCCACAGGAGGGGCAAAGCATGTCTCCGGCCAGGGTAAACGCGCCGGCGGGCGGACGTCATGAGGCGGGCACCATCAGCTGCTGGCCGACGGCGATCAGCCCACCCTCCAGTTTGTTGAGGCGTTTGAGGTTCTGCACCATCTGCCGGGTGTCCTCACTTGGTGGAATCAGCGACTCGGCGATGGACCACAGGGTCTCCCCCGAGCGGACCACATGTATCTCGGTCGGGGGTAAGGCCGTGCCGGCACCGGCCCCGGAGCCGAGGAGCAGAAAAAGAACGGCGCCTGCCGCCGCTAGGAGGATCGCAAGACGGACCGTGAGGCCGGCGATGCGGTTCGACATGATGCTGTTCCTTTCGCTCCTCGACTCCCGCCCGACAACCTAGAACCCGGATGTGACAGGAATCGAACAGGTGTTCTGGTAACGTACCGAACATGAGTTCGCTTGTCAAGGCCAAACTGCAGGTGGCTCCACCGAACAGATGTTTGGACGGCGGACCCTGGGCGGGTAACGTCCAGAACGCTTGTTCGAATCCGGGCGGGCAGCAGGGCTGAGCCGCCAACGAGATTTGGAGGACACGACATGGTTCAACTGACAGACCGGCATCGCCAGATCCTCGAGCTGATCTCCACGGTGGTGGCCGAGCGGGGCTACCCGCCTTCGGTCAGAGAGATCGGGGAGGCCGTCGGCCTGTCCTCGCCGTCAACGGTTCACTCCCATTTGTCCACACTCGTCAAGGCAGGAATGATCCGAAAGGACCCGAGCAAACCTCGGGCCATCGAAGTACTGGCGAAGACGAAGACCGCCCGGTCGAGTGACCGCGTCCGCGAGGTTCCGATACTCGGACGGGTGGCGGCGGGTGCCCCCCTGCTCGCGGTCGAAGACGTCGACGAGGTGATGCCTCTCCCCACCGCACTGGTCGGCTCTGGCCCGGTCTTCATGCTGCGAGTGAAGGGCGAGTCCATGGTCGGCGCCGGGATACTCGACGGAGACCTCGTGGTCGTCCGCCGTCAACCCGATGCCACCGATGGAGAGATCGTGGCCGCCCTCGTCAACGGCGAGGAGGCCACGATCAAACGCCTCCTTCGCAAGCACGGCCGAGTGGTTCT
>CAYUKI010000007.1:2347-6515 GCA_964445235.1 uncultured Acidimicrobiia bacterium
ACGGCGAGGAGGCCACGATCAAACGCCTCCTTCGCAAGCACGGCCGAGTGGTTCTGATTTCCGAGAACCCCGACTTCCCACCCATGTTGTTCGATCGCGACGTCCAGATCATCGGCAAGGTGGTCGCAGTGATTCGAAAGGTGCACTAGCCAGGCCATTCGCCGGCGAACACGGTGTCGGCCGGACCGGTGATGTAAGCGCGGTCGTCTCGCAGGTCGACCGTCAGATCGCCACCCGGCAGCCGAATGGTCACGGGGAGGTCGACAAGTCCCAGGTCGGCGGCCACTGCCGCGGTAGCGGCCGCTCCGGTTCCGCAGGCGAGGGTCTCCCCTACCCCTCGTTCCCACACTCGCAGTTCGATCAGCGACCGCCCGCGGGTTAGAGCGAACTCGACGTTGGTACCCGTCGGAAACGATGGGTGACGTTCGAGCAGCGGACCAGAGGTGGTTACCGGTGCCACGCCAAGATCGTCCACCCAGGTCACAGCATGGGGATTCCCGACCTCGGCCAGCCAGACCGTCAAGCCGTCCACCTGCACAACGCCCCTCCGAACCACAGGGCCCAACTCGGCGGTGACAAGGTCGCCCACTACCACCTGACGGGGACCAACCGGGGTGTCGACCACGAAAGCGACCGTGTCCACCCAGTTTCGATCGCGGGCGTAGCGAGCGGCGCAACGGAGCCCGTTCCCGCACATTTCGGCGGCTGATCCGTCGGCGTTCCAATATCCCATCTGTACCGCCACCGGGGCTGGTCCGCCCCGGGCAACCACCAGCACGCCGTCTGCTCCGATCCCCCGCCGTCGGTCGCAGATGGCGGCCAATAGAGAGGGGGCAGGCACGAACGGCCCTTCGAACACCACGAAGTCGTTGCCGAGCCCCTGCATCTTTGTGAATGGCCTGCTCATGAGAGGAGTGCTTCCCGCACGACTCGCCCTAGATCGGCGACGGAGGCAGACCAGGGTACCCAGCGGATACGGGGATCCCGACGAAAGAAGGTCCGTTGGCGGCGAGCCAAGGAAAGCGTGGCCTTGCGGACCGCTTCCACGCCGAGCTTATAGGCCAACTCGCCCCTCACGACGGCCAGCAGTTGGCGATAACCCACTGCAGCCTGGGCGTTGCGGCCAAGGCGAGGTGCCAGTTCGGTCACTTCTCGCAGCAGCCCCGCTTCGAGCATGCCCTCGAGGCGCGTGCCGAGTCGAGCGGGCAGATCGGGTCCCGGATCGATCCCCACCGCCACGAGCGGACGCTCGGAGCGGTAGTCCCGCAGCGCCGCCGCTTCCTGCCCGGTCGCGCGAGCCGACGGGGTCGCACCGGTCAGGCGCAGGATCTCCACTGCCCGGATCAAACGCCGGGAATTTCGAAAATCGAGACGCTGGCCTGCCCCGGGGTCGGCCAGCAACAACTCGGCGGCCAGCTCGACCGGCGGTGTGTCCTCCAAGCGCTTTCGTAGGCTGTCGTCGTGAGGCGGAAAGGACATCGGATCCACGACCGCCCGGAAATGGAGTCCCGAACCCCCCACCACCATGACGGGGGTGTTTCCCAACTGCTCGAGGTGGTGGTGAGCGGCACGGCGGAACTCGGCGACCGTGTAGTTCTCCTCCGGGTCGACGAGATCGATCATCACATGGGGGACACGGCGGCGCTCGGCGACGGTCGGTTTGGCGGTGCCGATGTCCATGCCGCGGTAGACCTGCATCGAGTCCACCGACAGAATCGTCGCCCCCAACTCCTCGGCGACGCGGAGTGCGACCTCGCTCTTGGCCGAGCCGGTCGGACCGAGGAGGGCAAGTATCGGTTGCCGAGTCACAGCAGGACCGCCGGGCTTGAGGTCAGGCCACACTCCCCACCAGATGATGGGGAGCCGCCGCACTAACGATCGCCTCGAAGAACGTGCCGGGTGCGAAGCTACCCCGTACGTGCACTACCTTGCCACCCCGGCTCCGAGTGGTGGCGACTGCGGGGTCTTTCCTCGACGGCCCTTCGACCAGCACCTCGAACCGACGACCCACCATCACCTGGTTCCGGGCGAGAGATATCTGGTTTTGGAGGTCGGCGAGTCGGAGGAGACGCTCCGTGGCGATCTCGGCGGGGACGAACTCGGCGGTCATCTGGGCGGCGGCCGTTCCCGGCCGGGGAGAGAAGATGAACGTGAAGGCGTGGTCGTACTGGGACTCTCGCACCACCTCGAGGGTGGCTTGAAAATCCGCCTCCGTCTCACCCGGGAAACCCACGATCAGGTCGGTCGACACCGTCAGGTCCGGAATGTGGCGACGGGCCAATTCGAGTTTGGACATGTAACGGGCGACGTTGTAACCCCGGTGCATACGGGCGAGCATGCGGTCGCTGCCGCTCTGCAGGGGGAGGTGGAGTTGCTCGCACACCGTTTCGGTTTCTGCCATGGCCACCGCCACGTCCTCTCGAAAATCGGCCGGGTGCGGACTTGTGAAACGGACTCGCCTGATCCCGGCGACCGATCCCACCTTTCTGAGCAAGTCGGAGAAGAGCGGATGGTGGCGGCCGTCGATGGCCAGATCCCGCCCGTAGGTGTTGACGTTCTGGCCGAGCAAGGTGATCTCAACGACGCCTTCGGCGGCAAGCTCGGTGACCTCTCGCATGATGTCGCCCGGACGGCGGCTGACCTCAACGCCGCGGACCGATGGAACGATGCAGAAGGTACAGGTGTTATTGCACCCCACCTGGATGGACACCCAGGCGGAATGCGCCAACTCGCGTTTGGTGGGAAGCGACGATGGCATCGCCTGTAACTCGTCGACGATTTCGACTATCCCACCCCATTGGGCGGCGTGGTCGAGCAGGTCGAGAACCCGATCCAGGTTGTGGGTGCCCATGACCACGTCCACCCAGGGCGCCCGTTCTCGCACCAAGTTCCGGTCCTTCTGGGCCGCACAACCCCCCACCACCAACAGCATGGAGGGGTTGGCCTCCTTTAAGGGACGCAATTGACCCAGGTTGCCGTACAACCGGTTGTCGGCGTTCTCTCGAATGGTGCAGGTGTTGATGTAGATGACGTCGGCCTTGGTTGGGTCGTCGGTCGCGACCATGCCATCCGAGACGAACAGACCGGCGATCCGTTCCGAGTCGTGCTCGTTCATCTGGCATCCGAAGGTCCGGATTAGATAGCTCTGCCCCGGTCGCTGGGGGGGGCGACCGGAGCGTCGAACGGGAGCCGGAACGGCCGTCAGCGTCATCTGGCGTAGTCGGAGGCTCGGTATTCCCTGATCACGGTCACCTGGATCTGGCCGGGGTACTGGAGATCCTCCTCCAGCCTACGGGCGATCCGTCTCGCCAGGTCCGCCGCCCCCAGGTCGTCGATGCTGCCGGGGTCGACCACCACCCGGACCTCTCGGCCAGCCTGCATGGCGAACACCCGCTCGACCCCCTCGAAATCGGCCGCCAGCTTCTCGAGCCGCTCGAGTCGTTTGACGTAGGACTCGAGGTGTTCACGGCGAGCCCCCGGGCGAGCCGCCGACACGGCATCGCCTGCCTGGACCAGCGTGGCCAGAATCGTGCGCGGCTCCACGTCGTTGTGGTGGGCTTCGATGCCATGTACGACCGCGGGATCTTCCCCGAACCGCCGGGCGATCTCAGCGCCGATCAGGGCATGGGACCCCTCCACCTCATGGCTGACCGCCTTGCCGATGTCGTGCAGCAAGGCCGATCGCCTGATGGGAACGGGATCCACCCCCATCTCCGCCGCCAGCATCGAGGCGATGTTGGCGGTCTCGACGAGATGGTTGAGGACGTTCTGACCGTAGGAGGTTCGATACTTCAACCGGCCCAGCAGGGTGACCAGCTCGGGGTGCATGCGAGTGAGGCCGACCTCCAGCAACGCCCACTCGCCGGCGTCTCGCACGCTCTGTTCGACCTCTGCCAGCGCCTTTTGATAGGCCTCTTCAATCGACGCTGGGTGGATCCGGCCATCGGCCACGAGCCGCTCCAAGGTGAGGCGAGCCACCTCGCGGCGGACCGGATCGAAGGAGGCGATCGATACTGCTTCGGGGGTGTCGTCGACGATCAGGTTGACACCGGTGACCGACTCGAGGCTACGAATATTGCGACCCTCTCGGCCGATGATCCGACCTTTCATGTCGTCGGAGGGCAGCGCCACCACCGAAACGGTCGATTCGGTTACGACTTCGGAGGCA
>CAYUKI010000007.1:6525-16690 GCA_964445235.1 uncultured Acidimicrobiia bacterium
CCAGGATGCGCCGGGCGCGCCGGTCGGCTTCCTCGCGGGCCTTGATCTCCAGATCGCGCACCATGATCATTGCCTCGCGACGGGCTTCCTCCTCCACCTGGTGCAGCAGTTGCTCTTTGGCGGCTTTGGCGTCCACCCCAGCCAGGCGTTGCAACTCAGAACGAGCTGCCTCCTTCTGGCTATCGGCTTCGCCACGCACCGTGGCAACCTCCTGCTCCCGCTGAACGAGCAACTGCTCGCGCTGGGCCAGGTTGCTAGCCCGCTGTTCGAGAGTCTGTTCGCGCTGGGCCAGGCGGTCTTCGGTGGTCTTCACCTCGACTCGTCGCTGGTCGAGATTGACCTCCTCGCGCTCTCGGTAAGCCTTGGCTTTGGCGAGTGACTCCTCTTCGGCCCGGGCGAGCATTCGCTGGGATTCGATGCGAGCGCCCGACAACAGGTCCTCGGCAGACCCGGCCATCGGTTGATCCTGGCGGCGTCCCCGCCGTGTGGCTACAAGAAATCCCACCACCGCACCGAGCAACGCCGTACCGGCGGCAAGGAGAGGGGCTAGCTCCATTCCGTCCTACCCTTTCCGCCAGGCCCGACGCGAGCGTGCCGATCCATCGGCTCGGCACACACATCGAAAGATCGAGCGACCTATTCGGGGTTGCAGGGCCCCGAATAGGGCCGCGATGGGGAAATCAGCCGGTTTGCAAGAGCGGACTTCTCTGATCTTTGGTCGGTACTGGCATTGTTTCGATCAGCTTGATGTGTGTGAGGTCTCCATCCTACCGGACGGCGCAATACTGCGAGACCCCTCACTCCTCGCCAACCTCGGCGGTCTCGAGGGTAGCGCCGGTCACCGCCCCGATTCCGACCTGTTCGAAGATCTTCGCCTGGAGCTGCACAGCTACCTCAGGGTTCTCGCGAAGGAAGCGCTTGGCGTTCTCTCGACCCTGACCCAGCTGGTCTCCATCGAAGGTGAACCACGCGCCGCTCTTCTTGCAGATCCCCATATCAACGGCGACATCGAGGATGCTGCCCTCTCGAGAGATGCCCTGACCGAAGATAATGTCGAACTCAGCCTGCCGGAAAGGGGCACTGACCTTGTTCTTGACGACCTTGGCGCGCACCCGGTTGCCGACGTTCTCCGAGCCGTCTTTGATCGACTCGACTCGACGGACGTCGATGCGGACACTGGAGTAGAACTTGAGGGCGCGCCCGCCCGGGGTGACCTCGTTGCTGCCGAACATGACACCGATCTTCTCCCGCAGCTGGTTGATGAAGACCGCCGTCGTCATCGAGCGATTCAGAGTTCCGGCCAGTTTCCGAAGGGCCTGGGACATCAGACGGGCTTGTAAGCCGACGTGAGTATCGCCCATCTCACCTTCGAGTTCCGCTCGCGGCACCAAGGCCGCGACGGAGTCGATAACGACAACGTCGAGGGCTCCGGACCGAATCAGGATGTCGGCGATCTCGAGAGCCTGCTCACCCGTATCGGGCTGGGAGATGAGCAACTCATCGATGTCGACGCCGATCGCTTTGGCATAAGCAGGATCCAAGCAATGTTCGGCGTCGATAAAGGCAGCGATGCCACCGTTGCGCTGAGCCTCGGCCACGATATGGAGGGCGACCGTGGTCTTCCCCGAACTCTCCGGTCCGAACACCTCGACGATCCGGCCACGGGGGACGCCGCCGATGCCGAGGGCGAGATCGAGAGCAAGGGCGCCGGTGGAAATGGTCTCGATCTTCTGATCGGCGGTCTCACCCAGGCGCATGATCGAACCCTTTCCAAATTGACGCTCCACCTGGGCCCTGGCCATCTCGAGGTTCTTCTGCCGATCCACTACGGCTCCCTTCTCCTGATCGAGTCGTTTCTTTAGCGGGGGCCCGTTGCCCACCGCTGATCCGGGGCGGGGGGCCCGTTGCCCTACCGCTGATCCGGGGCGGGGGGCCCGTTGCCCTACCGCTGATGTCAACGTATCTGGCGCCTGTGACAGATTTCCGGCGGCCGCCATGGACCCTCCAAACTACACGAATGTGATCCGGGCAAGCTTAGACGAACGTGTGTTCGGATCCAAGGGTATTGTCGGGCGCTGCACGGAAGTCTCAACCCCCCAATTCGAAGCGCTCCAGCTCCTCATACTCCGCCCCTCTGCGCCCGAGATGGCTCTCGTACAAGACCACCGCATCGGCGGTGAACCGAGCGGGGAAGGGCGGCACCGCCGCTAGGACCGGCCGCACGTCCTGTTCAGGCCGGAGGCGGCTGAGGGTGAGGTGAGCTGCGAAGGGGCGCTCCTGGGCCTCGAACCCGACCTCGGCCACGATCGTCTCCAACAATGCCGCCAGCTCAGCCATTTCGTCCCCCCCCCGCTCCACACCGACCCAGACAACCGAAGCGCGGGCGGGCCGGGGAAAGGCCCCCAGACCACCCAGCATTACTCGGAACCGCGGACCTAACATGGTCTGATCGATCGCAGCGGTGAGCTTGTCTCGGCCGAGTTGATCGCTCCAACCGATGAACCGCATGGTGAAATGCCAGAGGGCCGGAGCGACCGGTTTACCCGGCAAAGACTTGCCCGCCAAGCTCTCGGTCAAATGATGAGCGAGGCCGTGCCGCACCTCGTCGGGAATCGGCACGGCCAGGAACAGCCTTATGGCGTCGCCCACCACTCCCCCGCCACCGCCAACCGGCACAGGTGGAGTGCGGCGGTGCTGGCATAGGTGCGAACCCGTTCGCGATCACCGGGGAACCGAATCGTGCGGGCCCGGCTTGCTTCGGGTGTCGCCACACCCACGATCATGGTGCCCACGCTTTGCTCGGCCGGCTCGGGCCCGGCCGATCCGGTCACCGCTACCGCGACGTCGACCGCCAACAACGAACGGGCACCTTCCGCCATGGCGAGCGCCACGGATTCCGTCACCACCCCTGCCGTGGGGTCGACGTGCAGGAGCCGCTGCTTCAAATCGGAGGTGTAGGCGATCAAGCTGCCCCGATATACGGCCGACGAACCGGGCACCGAGGTGATCCGACCGGCCACCAACCCACCCGTGGCCGACTCGGCCGTCCCCAGGGTCCATCCCCTCGCCGCCAAGGCCGCCAGCAGGACCGACTCGACTGTCTCCTGGTCGATTCCGAACACCGCCGACCCGAGTCGCTCTCGCACCGCCAGCTCGACCGGTGCAATGAGCGATCGCGCCGCCGCCTGGTCGGCGGCTTTGGCGGTGATGCGCACCTTGATCTCGGCGGCCGAGGCGAGAAAGGCGATGGAAGGATTGGTGGATGCCCGATAGAGATCGTCGAGCATCTCCCCTACCTTCGATTCGGGGATCCCCCAGGTGCGAAGCACCCGGTTCACCAGTACGTTCGATTGACCCGCCAAGGCGGCGAGTCGCTCCAACACCGGTCCGTCGAAGAGGGCGTGCATCTCCTCGGGAACCCCGGGCACGACGAATATGGCCTTGCCATTGTGGCGAAGGAACAAACCGGGAGCGGTGCCCTTCTCGTTGCCCAACAACTCGGCGCTTTCGGGGTATTCAGCCTGGCGAAGGTTTGACTCCGGCATGACCCGCCCGGCGGCGGTCCAGCGATCCAGAAGCGTGGCGGCCCATGCCTCGCTGTGGACCAGCCGGCGACTGGTGGCAAGACAGAGAGCTTCTCTGGTGAGGTCGTCCTGAGTAGGCCCGATCCCTCCGGTGATGATGAGGGCGTCGGACCTGGCCAGAGACGTTTTGATAACCGCGGCGATTCGTTCGACGTTGTCGCCGACCACCACCTGGTAATGCGCGTCGAAGCCGTGCTCGGCCAACCGGGCGCCGAGGTAGGCGCCGTTGCCGTTGACTATCTGGCCGAGCAGCAACTCGGTGCCGACCGCCAGCACTTCGACGATCACACCGCCACCCCCTCGGGTTCGGAACCTTCTGCCACCACTGGCGCCACGTCCTCGCTCGGAGCACAAACCAGACGGTGGGAGCGCGCACCCGCATGGTACTGAGTGCGAGTCTACGGCTCGGTCTCGGGGAGGCCGCCCAGCTCGGGCAAAGGCACCTCGACCGAGCGGCGGGCGGCGAAGCGAAGGTTGTGGGTGTAACCGGCGGCCAAGGCCGCCTCCACCACCGGGCGTCTCCCCCAACCGGCCTGGCGCGGGCGATGGGCGTCACTGGCGAGGGTGATGCCGACACCCGCGCGCCGGAACATGGAAAGCAGGTCGGGAGCCGGGTATATCTCCTTTGCGGGGAAGCGCAGACCCTGTGAGGACACCTCGACGGCGGTGCCCGACGAGGCGGCCGCCGCCACCACTCCTTCATACAATTGGCGAGGAGGTGCCGGCGGCCGGTAACCGAGCTTCTTGATGACGTCCACATGGGCGAGCACGTCGACCGCCCCGGAGGCGGCCAGCTCGGTCTCCAGAGCGAAATAGTCCTCCCAGGCCCGGTCGACGCCTCGCCGCTGGTATTCGTCGACCACCATTGGGTCGTCATACGACCAGCCGCCGATGAAGTGGACGGAGCCGATCAGGTAGTCCCAGGGGTAGGGAGCGAGCAGATCGATGACGGCCTCAAAACGGTCCCGGAAGAAGTCCACCTCGAGCCCCAGCAGCACCGGCAGCCCGCGGGCCTTGGCAGCCAGCACCACCTCGACGTAGTCGTTCAAGGAGAGGTTGAGGTCCTCTTCGTAGAGGTGGCGGGAACTGGCGGCGAGCCGCCGGTTTGGCTCCTGCTCCCAGAAACGGCCGATGATCGGCTCCGCCTCGATGCAGCGGTAGAGGTGCTCGGTGAAGCCGACCTCGTTGATTCCCCGGGCAGCGGCTGCTTCTACGTAGGCCTCGACGTGGCCGTCGGGGTAGACGCCCGGAGGTGGTCCCTCATCGGTGGGTTGATGGGGATGGAGATGAAGGTGGTAGTCGGACAAGTGCCGGGAGACTAACCCCGGAGCCCTTCGCTCCTGGTCGAGCCCGGTCGACCAAGCTGCCTTACACTAGCCCCCTCGTACCGCCTCGATGAGGCCGGCGATGGGACCTGGTCCAACCGAGTCGGCCAGCACGTTCCAGGTGGTTTCCTTGATCTTTCCGTTCGACTCGAGATCGGAGGCGGCCAGCTCCACGGCGACGACCAAGCCACCGAAGAGCCCCACCTGGTCTAATTCGGCGGCGCGGGCGGCGGCGGTCCTGGCGCCGCCGATGTCGGCCTGACCCAGCGCTTCGACTGCTCGTTCCGCAGCGGTGAGGGCCTGCCTTTGCCTTTGCCCGTCCATGATCGGCAAGGTAGTCGGAAGGCCAGGCCTCGGCGTGGCGTGAAAGGGGGGTGGAAGGTCGTCAAACCTCTTGGAACAAATAAGGCCGCAGCACGTCCATGCGGGCGTCCACCTCGTCTGGGTGGAGATACCAGAGCATCGCGGCCACCGTCGACAGCATCGGATTCCCGTCCTGAGGCGTGAAGCAGAAACCCACCAGCTCGTTGCGATTACGGACCGCCAGGGTCTCGACCGCTACCACCGTTTGGGAGAGGATCCGTCCAAAGTAACCGTGGTCGCGGCCGAACGAGAACACTTGGTTGGCCGATTTCTTGTGGGTGATGGCGACCCTCTTGTTGGCGGTGAGCTTCTCCATGACCTCCGCCACCGTTATCTCCCGATCCAGCTCCAGGGTGAAATGGATCGCATGCATGTACTGGGTGTTGACCTTGATCGCCGAGGAGAAGAGCGGCAGGTCGTAGCCGAGCGTCTCGAAGAGTTGGTGGGCGTCGCGGGCGTGGTGGGTACCAAACCGGGCGTCCTTGTGCTTCTCGACGGTGGGGCTCGGGGCGAAGTCGGTGTCCTGGCTGATGTCAGAGGTGCGCCGAATGCAGAGGAAGCGCCCGTCGGTGAGATGGTTGGTGCCGTCGGGGTCCATGGCCAGAGTCTTGATGAGCACCGAAATGTTGTGCGTGTTGCACGAGACGATCTCGAGGAAGCGGTCTTGACCGTGCTCCAAGGCTTCGTCGTTGATGCCCCTCGCATACATCTTGCCGAAACCGTATTCGGAACCCTGGGCCATGAAACCGACCGGGCCCGAGGCGTGCTCATAGAACAGCTTCTTGTTTTGGTTGCCGACCGGAGTGCAATCGATCACCACCGTTGCCCTCTCGATCGCCTCCTTCGACTCGAACTTGGGAGCGTGACCCAACTCCTCGAACCGGGCCCGTTTGTCGTCGTCTACGCAGAGCCCCGCCCCCCGGCGGACCAGATCGTTGACCTTGGCCCGTTCGGTCAGAAGCGGGGTTCGCTTGTGGAAAGTGACCTCATCAATCCCAAAGGCCTCTCGGTTGTCGGCGAGCAGGCCGATGAGAGGTTCGCCGATGGTCCCGGTGCCGACGACGTGAACGGTGTTCATACTCTCCCTCTTCGTCGCTATTCAGACTACGCAACCGATTCAGAATTGCGACTCCTCGGTCGACCCTTTCAGGGCGAGAGTCGAGGAGCTGCCGCCGCTGATCACCGCCGAGACCAGATCGAAGTAGCCGGCTCCCACCTCCCGTTGATGGCGGGTTGCGGTGTACCCGTCGTTCTCCATGGAGAACTCCTCCTCCTGGAGACGGACGTATGCAGCCATCCCCTCCCGGGCGTAGCCCCTGGCCAATGAGAACATCGAGGCGTTCAAAGCGTGGAAACCGGCCAAGGTGATGAACTGAAACCGGTACCCCATGGCCGCCAGCTCCTTTTGAAACGAGGTAATGGTGGCGTCGTCGAGGTGTCTCCTCCAGTTGAACGATGGCGAGCAGTTGTAAGCAAGCGGCTTGCCGGGGAAGCGAGCGTGAATCGCCTCGGCGAAACGACCAGCCTCTTCCAGGTTGGGGGTGGAGGTCTCGCACCAGAGCAGATCGGCATACGGGGCGTAGGCGAGACCTCGGGCGATCGCCTGATCGAGACCCGCTCGAACCCGGAAGAACCCCTCCGGAGTGCGTTCGCCCGTACAGAACGTGCTGTCGACTGGGTCGATGTCGGAGGTGAGCAGGTCGGCGCCGTTGGCGTCGGTGCGGGCGACGATCACCATGGGAACGCTCGCCACGTCGGCGGCCAGGCGGGCCGCGGTGAGAGTCCGGACGTGCTGATGGGTGGGGACGAGCACCTTGCCCCCCATGTGGCCGCACTTCTTCTCGGAGGCGAGCTGGTCTTCGAAATGCACGCCGGCCGCACCGGCTTCGATCAGCGCCTTGGTCAGCTCGAAGACATTGAGAGCACCGCCGAACCCGGCTTCACCGTCGGCAAGGACGGGGGCGAACCAGTCGGTCGAGCCGTCACCCTCGCTCCAGGCGATCTGGTCCGCACGCCGAAGGGCGTTGTTGATCCGCCGGACCAGGGAAGGCACCGAGTTGGCCGGGTAGAGACTTTGGTCGGGGTAGACCTGTTCGGCCAGGTTGGCGTCTCCCGCCACCTGCCAGCCCGACACGTAGATAGCTGTCAGTCCGGCTTTGACCATCTGCACCGCCTGACCACCCGAGAGGGCGCCCAAGGCATTCACGTATTCGGAGTCGGTGAGGCGTCGCCACAGCTTCTCCGACATCGTCCGTGCGAAGGTGCGCTCCTCGGCGAGACTTCCCCTCAGCAACAACACCTCCCGGGCCTGGTAGTCGCGCCGGACTCCCTGCCAGCGGGGCGAGCTGGTCCACTCTTCGCTGAGGCGGGTTGCGTCCTCGTCGATCCGACGGTTCATTGGTGTCTTCCTTTCAGTCGATAAGTTGGTAAGCGGGGATCGTCAGGAACTCGGTGAACGGGTCCGTCAGTGCGACCTGTCGGAAGAGGGCGGCAGCTGGTCCGGCGGTGGGACCGAGGTCAGAGAGGGTCTGGTCGGCGAGTTTCTCGACCAGGTCTTCGGTCACCGGCTCACCCTCGGTGGTGGCGGCCCGATGGTGAACCCACTGCCATATCTGCGACCGCGATATCTCGGCTGTGGCCACGTCTTCCATCAGGTCGTGAATGGCGGCGGCGCCGGTCCCATTCAGCCACGAATGGAGGTACCGGATACCGACATCGACGTTGGTACGCACGCCTTGAGCCGTGATGCTTCCCCCCGCCACGTCGGTCCTGAGTAGTTCGGCGGCGCCGGGAGAAACGTCGGGACGGAGCCGATCGATCTGGTTGGGACGCCTGCCGAGCACACGGTCGAACTCCGCCCGCGCCACCGAAACAAGGTCGGGATGCGCCACCCAGGTGCCGTCGAAGCCGTCGGTCGATTCCCGTCGCTTGTCCTCGGCGACCTTGGTTAGTGCGTTTTCGGTGACTTCGGGTCGGCGGCGGTTGGGAATGAATGCCGACATTCCACCGATGGCATGGGCGCCCCGGCGGTGACACGTCGCCACCAATAGCTCGGTGTAGGCGCGCATGAACGGCACTGTCATGGTCACCTGGCTTCGCTCGGGGAGCAGGAAACCGGGCCGGTTCCGGAACTTCTTGATCATCGAGAAGATGTAGTCCCACCGACCGGCGTTGAGGCCCGCCGAGTGGTCGCGCAACTCGTAGAGGATCTCGTCCATCTCGAAGGCGGCCAACACCGTCTCGATCAAGACGGTGGCGCGAATCGTGCCCCGCGAGATGCCGAGGCGGTCCTGGGCGAAACAGAACACGTCGTTCCACAAGCGGGCTTCCAGATGGCTTTCCAGTTTGGGGAGGTAGAGATAAGGACCGGACCCGCTCTCGAGGGCCGCCCGTCCGCCGTGGAAGAGGTAAAGCGCGAAGTCGAAGAGCGCACCGGAGGCAGGCTCGCCATCGATCAGCAGGTGTTTCTCGGGAAGATGCCAGCCACGGGGGCGAACCATCAGGGTGGCCGGGTCCTCCACCACCCGGTATATCTTCTCGCCCGTGTCAAAGAGAAGCCTTCGGCGGTAGGCCTCGACCAGGTTCGACTGCCCCTCGATGAGGTTGTCCCAGGTTGGGCTGGTGGCGTCCTCGAAATCGGCCATGAACACCGCCGCTCCCGAATTGAGGGCGTTGATCATCATCTTCTTTTCGACAGGCCCGGTGATCTCGGTGCGCCGATCCGCCAGGTCGCCTGGACTGGCGGCCACGGTCCACTCAGAACGGCGCGGCGCGGAGTCGGGAAAGCTCGGATCCTCTCCGGCGTCGAGCCGCTCCTGACGTTGGCGACGCTGTTCCAGCAGGGCCCGCCGCCGACCGTCGAACTCGGCATGCAGGGCGGCCACAAAGTCGAGCGCCTCGGGAATGAGGATGTGGTCGTCAGTTTTCCCGCACAACTCCCAGGCCATAGGAGTAGAGTTTGTTATCGAAGTCGCTGTTCCTGAGGCGACCAGACAGTGCAAGTTTTGCGATTGTTATCACTATGAACCAAAACGGCATCAGCGATTTGGCCACCTTCGGCCAGAGACTGCGGCATTTCCGCCGCCAGAAAGCGCTCACCTTGGAGCAGCTCGGATCGCTGGTGGGGAAGCCGGCCCCGTATCTGTCGCTCCTTGAGAATGGGAAACGAGAACCAAAGCTCACGGTCATCAACAGCCTGGCGGCCGTCCTTTCGGTCGCACCCGCTCTGCTTCTCGACGCCTCCCCACCCAACCGCCGGGCCGCCCTCGAGCTCGAACTGGATCGGATCCAGACCCACCCGCTCTACGCCGAGTTCGGCTTGCCCGCCCTCCGGTCTTCGGCGCGAGTTACCGACGACTGGATAGAGCACCTTTCGACCCTCTTTGCCGCCTACCGAAAGGCCCGTGATCCCGCCCTCGCCACCGCCGAGGACGTACGGCGAGCCAACGGGGCCCTGACCCGCCAGCTCGAAGACGCGCATGGCTACCTGGCGGCGGTCGAGGCGAAGGCAGGCGAGGCGCTTGACCGCGCCGGGTACCGTGGCTCGGGGGCGGTCTCTTCCCGTCACCTGACCGATCTGGCCGCCTCCTTCGATTTCGAGATCCGGACCGTCGACGACGTTCCCGCCTCGGTCCGTTCCGTCACCGACTTGGCCAACCGCCGGATCTACGTCCCCCAACGAAACGAGCTCCGCACCCGAGCCGCCCGCAAGGTCGTCCTCCAGACTCTTGCCCACGTTGCTCTTGGTCATTCCCCACCCGAGGATCTCGACACGTTCCTTCGTCACCGCTTGGAGACGGCGTACTTCGCCTCCTCCGTCCTGGTCCCGGAGGCTCCCGCCGCGGCCTTCCTCAAAGACGCCAAGGCCTCCCGCGACCTCTCGGTCGAAGACCT
>CAYUKI010000007.1:16700-20841 GCA_964445235.1 uncultured Acidimicrobiia bacterium
CTCCAATGTCATAGACCGGGACGATCGACGGATGCTCGAGGCGCGCGATGGACTGGGCCTCGCGTTGGAACCTGGAGCGGAATTCCGCATCGTGAAGGAGATCTTCGGGGAGGACTTTGAGGGCGACCTCTCGGTCGAAGACCTGAAGGAGGTCTTCTACGTGTCCTACGAGATGGCGGCTCAGCGCCTCGTCAACCTCTCCCATCCGCACCTGTCGATCAGCGCACATTTCCTGCGCAGTGACGCGGCCGGCTACGTCTGGAAGGCGTTCGCCGGGACCGGCGTTCCCCTCCCCCGCGACGAGTACGGCGGGGTCGAGGGCCAGCGGCTCTGCCGGCAGTGGGGAACAAGAGCCGCGTTTCAGTCTGCTGACAAGTTCGGCATCCATTATCAATACACCGACACACCGGGCGGAACCTTCTGGTGCGCCACCCACATCGAGGCCGACTCAGAGCCTCACCACGCCGTCACCGTCGGAGTGCGCTTCGAAGAGGCCAAGTTCTTTCGGGGCCGGGAAACCAAGCGGCATACCAAGTCCGCCTGTCCGGACGGAGCCTGCTGCCGGCGCCCCCCCCCCGGGGGAGAGGCTCGCTGGGGCGGGGCGGGGTGGGCCGCGGCCCGCTCACAGAGCCGGCTGCTTGGAATCCTCGCCCCCGACCCCGACCCCGCCGTCGACACCACCGAGGTCTACGAGTTCCTCGACCGCCATACAGACTGACCCCCCGTTTGGTCCGTTCTGGCGCGCGCCAAAAGCTGCTCCTCTTCAGGTTGCGAGGAATAGCGCCGGCTCGGCGAGGTTGTCCAACACCAGCGCCATGAAACGCCGGCCAGCCCCGCCGTCGATTACCCGATGGTCGTAGGAGAGCGACAACGGGATCATCGGGGCGATCTCGATCCGGCCCTCGCGAACGACCGCCTCCTCCCTGGCCCGACCGACCGACAGAATGGCGGTGGTACTCGGCGGCACGATGGGCGTTCCGTAGCCCCCCCCCAAAGCGCCGATGTTGGAGATGGTGAAAGTCTGGCCGGTTAACTCGCCGGCGCCGAGGCGACGCTCCTTCGCCCCCCCTGCCAGCCGGCTGATCTCGTTGGCGAGAGCAAGCGGGGCCAGCCGGTCCGCATCCTTGACCACGGCCACGAGCAGCCCGTCGGCGGTATCGACGGCTACTCCAATGTCGTAATGGCGTTTGACGATCAGGTCCTCACCGTCGAGGGTTGCGTTGAACTCGGGGAATGCCACCAGCGCCGGCAGCACCGCCTTTACCACCAACGCCTCAAGGGGAACCTTGGTTTGGTGACGTGTTTCCAGCGATCGACGCACGGCCAGCAACCGGGAACCGTCGACAGCATCGAAGGTCGTGACATGGGGGATGTTGCGCCACGACCGCGCCATGTTGGCGGCGATGGTGCGCCGGAGCCTGGAGAGCTTCGTTCGTTCCTCGCGATCGCCCACCGACACGGACGGAGCCGCCGCGTCACCGACTTCCAGTAAATCGGCCGACTGGGCAGGCTCGGCGATGCCGTCTGGGGCGGTGGCCGATGCTGCCGCCATCACATCTTCCCTGGTCACCCGCCCCTCCGGGCCACTACCGGTCACCTTCGCCAGGTCGACCGACAGCTCCTTGGCGAGCTTGCGCACCACTGGCAGGGCCTGCACCCGACCGCTCACCTGACTCCGGGCCGGCGCTCCCAAGCGGCTAGGTAGGACTTCGGCCGCCTCCGAGATCGAGCCGACGATCGGTTTTACGGCCGGTCCCTCGGCCGTGGCCAGAGGTGGCCACGACTCGCCGGGCTTCCCCACCACGACCAGCACCGACCCCACCGCCAATACCGCCCCTTCTGGCGCCCCGTGGTGCAAGACCACCCCGGCATACGGAGAAGGGATCTCGACGACCGCCTTGTCGGTCTCGAGCTCGACCACGGGCTGATCGACGGCGACCTCTCGCCCCACCGGCACCAGCCAGCGCACCACCTCGGCCTCGGTCAGACCCTCACCGATGTCTGGTAGCCGGAACTCCTTTGCCATCACCCCTCCAAGGTGCGGCGGGCCGCGTTCACGATCCGGGCGACGCTGGGAAGGTAGGCCTGCTCGCTCCTCTTCAAGGGAAACACCGTGTCCCACCCGGTGACCCGAATGATCGGTGCCTGGAGCGAATAGAGACAGCTCTCTTGGATCGTGGCGATGATCTCCCCGGCGAACCCTCCCGTTCGAGGGGCCTCATGAATCACCACCACTCTCCCGGTCTTCCTCGCCGAAGCCACCACCGTCTCGGTATCGAGCGGCGTCAGGGTACGGAGGTCGACCACCTCGGCGGACACACCGTCAGCCGCCAGCTGCTCGGCAGCCTCCCGAGTTTCCGTGATCATCGCTCCCCAGGTGATGAGGGTCACATCAGTTCCCTCCCGCTCCAACCGGGCAGAACCGATCGACACGATGTATTTGCCCTCCGCGACTTCTTCTTTAACGGAGCGGTAAAGCCGGATCGGTTCGAGGAAGACCACCGGGTCAGGGTCGTCGATGGCCGCTAGCAGGAGGCCCTTGGCGTCGTAGGGGGTGGAAGGCACGACCACCTTCAGACCCGCGATATGCGCATAGATCGCCTCGCTCGACTCGGAATGATGTTCGGCGGCTCCAATCCCCCCCCCGAAGGGAATGCGTATCACCATGGGAGCGGTGAACCGGTGCTGCGATCGGTTGCGGATCCTGGCAACGTGGCTCACGATCTGGTCGAAAGCGGGATAGGAAAAACCCATGAATTGGAGCTCGGCCACCGGTCGTAGGCCCGCCACCGCCATGCCGAATGCGACCCCGAGAATCCCTGATTCGGCGACTGGCGTGTCGATGACTCGCTCGGCGCCGTACTTGTCCTGCAGGCCGTCGGTAACTCGGAACACGCCCCCGGTGCGACCCACGTCCTCGCCGATCACCAACACCGACGGGTCGGCCGCCAAGGCCAGGTCGAGGGCGTCGTTGACGGCCGATGCGAGGGTACGGGTAGCCATCAACGCGGTCCCATCAGCTCAGCCTGCTGCGAAAGTAGGGCCGGGGTGGGCTCCTCGAACATGGCGAGGAACATCTCCTCGGCGGCCGGAGGCGCCAGCCCTTCCGCGAGGCCCACCGCCCGCTCGATCTCCTCGGAAGCCTCGGCTTCCAAGTCCGCTTGCCAGGCCTCGGACCAGGCGTCATTGGCCGACAGATAGCGTCTCACCCTCTCGAGGGGATCCCGCTCTTTCCACTCGGCAACCTCGTCCACGTCCCGATAGCGGCTCGGGTCGTCCGAGGTCGTATGCGGGCCGAGCCGGTAGGTGACGGCTTCGATGAGAGTTGGCCCCCCCCCTTGACGGGCCCGGTCCACCGCCGCGCGGGTCACCTGGTAAACGGCGAAGATATCGTTGCCGTCGATCTGAACGCCCTCGATGCCGTAGGCCAGGGCCTTCTGGGCGATGGTTTCCGACCGCGTCTGCTGGGAGCGGTGCAGAGAGATGGCGTACTGGTTGTTCTGGCAGAAGAAGACTGTCGCCGTCTGAAACACCCCGGCGAAGTTCATAGCCTCGTGGAAGTCGCCCTCGGAAGTGGCGCCGTCGCCGAAGTAGGTGATGGCGATACGCGGTTCACCCAGGAGACGGGATGCCCACGACAACCCCACGGCATGGAGCATGTGCGCTCCGACGGTTATCGACGGTGGCAAGACCGGGACGTGGTCAGGCGGCGAGCCGCCTCTCTCGTCGCCGGTCCGCCCCAAGACCAAAAGCTCCCAGGGGTAACCTTGCATCCACATAGCCGCGGCGTCGCGGTACGTCGCCACCATCCAGTCGTCGGGTTCGAGGGTGGCCGCACTTCCGATCTGCGCTGCCTCTTGTCCCTCGAACGGTGCGTAAGTGGCCAGCCGGCCCTGCTTTTGAAGGGCAGTCGACTTCCGATCGTAGGTGCGAGCCATCAGCATCGCCCGATAGAGACGCCGAGTCAGATCGATGCCGATGGGCGCGTCGGCGAGCAATCCCCCTCCGGGGGTGAGGATCTGAAGCATCGGGCCGGAGAGTAGCGAAGCCGCCGCGAAGGCGTGCTCCGCCAGACGGTGCACTAGGGCTCTGTCTGGGAAATAGCGTGAGGGTATCGGCGAGGCCACGGCGTTCCTGGCCA
>CAYUKI010000008.1:0-20775 GCA_964445235.1 uncultured Acidimicrobiia bacterium
TGACGGGAGGCGCGAACAACAAGGTGAGGGTAGGTTGCGGACGAGCCGCCATCGGTGCATCAATATTCTGGCCCCCAAGTGTCAGCTTAACCCCCCCCCTCCGACTGTTCTGGCGCGCCAAACACGACTCATAGGTCGGAGTTGGCGCGCCAAAACGAAATAACTCCGGCAGTCAGGGTGATTCGGGGAAGTCGAGTAGGGCACGGGCTTCCACGAGTTCGGCGCTGGCGAAGCCTTCGGTGAAGGTCTGATAGACACCACGCAATATCTCGGACCCGTCTGGTCGTCTCCCCGAGGCCCGCCACAGGTGGGTCAACCGATTGGCGGCGCTCAGCTGGAGCATGCGAGCACCCGTCCTCCCGGAGGCGTCGAAGGCACTCTGGAGCCAAAATTCGGCGCCGGCGGGGTCGTGCATCGCCACAAGTAGGTCACCCCTCAGCAGCGCGAATTCGGCATAGAGGGTGGCACGCTCGCCGGTCATCTCGAGGGCCTCATCGATCGGGCCGAGGCCTTCCGCCGGGCGCCCTCCGAGTAGGAACACTCTCGCTCTAATCGAGAGGACGAGCGGCCAAAAGACCGGCGGCGTCTTCATACCCTGATACAGGGCAATCCCGGCTTCGGTCCGGGCGAGGCCCTCCTCCGGGCGTCCCAGGCCGGTGATCGCCACGCCTTGGAGAACCATGCCGATCGCCTTCCAGATCTGGTAGTTGTGCTCTTCGGCCACCTTCAGCACCCCACTGGCCCGCTCGTGAACCAACTCCAGCTCCTGCCGCCACAGGTCGAGGAAGCCGACGTGGAAAAGGGCATAAGCCAGCGTGAACGGGTGGTTCAGCCGCCTCGCCAATTCCAGGCCACCGGCCGCCCGTTCGACGGCGCGGTCCGGATAGCCAAGGCGCCACAACAGCAGCGCCGACGTCGTGTACGACACCACCCCCGGGCTGGGACCAAGCCGCAAGCGACCCGACCGCTGCTGGTGAGGATCGAAGGACGCGATGGCTCGATCCAAGTGTTCCAGGGCGGCGGGAACATCGCCGAGGAAGGCCAGGTTCGCTCCAAGGACGAGATGCCCCTCCACCTCGACGTCGGCCATGTCCGGTTGCCCGGCCAGATCCAGCAGCTGGCGGCCGACCGCCGCCCCTTTGTCGAACTCGGCGCGATACATGTAGAAGCTGGCCAGGCTGCGTAGCACCGGGAAGAGCTGAGGCAGCCCTCCCGCCTCCTCCGAGAGCGCGAGGGCCCGTCCGTAAGCCTCCTCCACCTCCTCGGTGTAGCCGCGGATCGCCAGAAGCCCTCGGGCGAGGCTCGCTCGCAAGGTGATCTCTTCGAGAACGCGTTCGGGTGTCGAAGGAGTGGCGGAAAGCACCCCGAGCAGATCGTTCATGAGCTCAACCGCAGCGTGGTACCAACCCCGGGCGTCGTAGAACACCCAGAGGCCGTCGAGCAGCTTGTTGAGCTGTTCGAGGTCGCCGGCAGCGATCCAGTACCGCCAGGCTGTGACCAGATTTCCGATCTCGGCTCCCAGCTCGTCGAGTGCTTCCTCTCGTTCCGAGCCGAAAAGGCGGTCCTGACCGAGATGGACGAACTCCGCGAAGTGCTCCGCATGCGCCCGCCTCGCCGGCCCGCTGAGGTCCACCTGCTCTTCGAGCCGTTCGGCTGCGTACTCGCGTATGGTCTCGAGCATCGAGAGCCGCTGCTGACCCGGGCCCTCGGCGCTGCGCACGAGGCTCTTGTCCACCAACGAGGTAAGACGATCGACGACGTCGACACCGCGGAGCGGTCTGATCCGGGCGACGACGTCCTCGACCGCTTGCACCCGAGTGAGGGAGAACACCGAGAGCACCTGAAATATCGCCCGCTCCTCGCCGTCGAGCAGCTCATAGCTCCAGGCGATGGTGCTGCGGAGGGTCTGCTGCCGGGCCGGGAGATCCCGCGGTCCGCCCCGGAGCAACTCGAGCCGGGTGCGGAGCCGATCCCTCAGCTCGTGAGGTGAGAACAGCTTGAGCCGGGCAGCGGCCAGCTCGATGGCGAGCGGCAATCCGTCCAATCGGGCACAGACCTCTGCCACTGCTGCGACATTGTCTTCCGTCAGGGCGAAGCTTGGCCGCGCCTCCCTGGCCCGCTCGACGAACAACCGCACGGCCTCGGATCCGGCGATCGACTCAAACGAGGGCGCCGATCCGGCGTCATCGGGAAGGGACAACGGAGGAACGGGTGAAAGGCGCTCACCGCGCACCCGCAGGGCTTCCCGACTGGTCACAAGAACCTTGAGATCGGGGCAGAGGCGGAGGAGATCGGCGACACCGCCGGCCGCCTCCATGACCTGTTCGAAGTTGTCGAGGAGCAGCAGCATGTGGCGGGGCCGTAGTTGCTCCTTCAGCAGTTCGAGCGGCCGCTCGTCGCTCCGTCCGATCAGACCGACGGCCCGCACCGTTGCTCCAAAGGCGGCCTCCGGATCCCGGGCCGGCGCCAGGTCCACGAAGTACAACCCGTCTTCGAAGCGGTCGATCTGGTCGGCGGCCGCCTGGAGGGCCAACCGTGTCTTGCCGATCCCGCCCGGCCCGGTGAGGGTGAGAAGGCGCACGCCTGCCGAGTCGAGGAGTGCTCGAATGGCACCCAGCTCGGCCGCCCGGCCCAGAAACTCAGAAGTCTGGGTGGGCAGGTTGTTCGGCCGCTGACTGAGGGTTGCGAGAGGGGGAAATTCGCTGGAGATCCCGGGTTGAACGAGCTCGAAGATGCGTTCTGGTTGCAGTAGGTCTTTGAGACGGTGCTCGCCGAGGTCGCGCAGGGTCACGCCGGCTGGCAGCCGTCCTTCGGCAAGCTGGGCGGCAAGCGCGGAGAGCAGCACCTGGCCTCCGTGGGCGGCGGCCATGATCCGGGCGGCGCGATTGACGGGTGGCCCGTAGAAGTCGGCGGCGCGCGGTTGGGCCTCCCCAGCATGCAAACCCATGCGGACCCGCATAGCCCCGGTCTCGCCCCACGGTTCGGCGGCCAGGCCCCGCTGTGCCTCGAGGCAGGCGGCGACGCCGTCGGAGGGGGAGGAGAGGACGGCCATCATCCCGTCACCGGTGGTCTTGACCACCCGCCCGTCGAAATGCTCCACCGCCTCACGAAGGATGGCGTCGTGACGCTCCATGGCAGGCTTCATCGCCTCGGGGAACCGCTCCCACAACCGAGTACTCGATTCGAGGTCTGTGAATAAGAAGGTGAGGTTTACGGACGAGCCGTCATCGGCCATGGCGCATCACCATATGGCGCATCAATATACGGTGCACCAACATATGGAAAGCTCGTTCGGATCGCGCCGGCCATTGGGAGGCCCCCAACCGTTCTGGCGCGCCAAACACGACCTAGAGGTCGGACTTGGCGCGCCAGAACGGTTTTTGGAAGGCCGTCGGGTGTGACGCCCATCACGACTTAAGGCGTTCCATTCGGGGATCCCACTGGGGATCGGCTGAAACCACGAAGGGGAACCGTTGGCCGAAGTACTCGACATCCAGACGAGTCCCCTCCGGGGCCAAGTCGGCGGGTAGGTACCCGTACACGATGAATCGCCCCACGTTGTAGCCGTAATTGGCGCTGGTCACATAGCCAACACACGAGCTGCCGTTCATGATCGGCTCGTTGCCCAGCGCCATGGCGCCCGGATGGTCGCTGGTGAGACAACACAGGGTCTTCTTGAGGGGCCTGGCCTTGTTCGCCTCACTCGCCCCCTTGCCGACGAACCGGCCTTTGGAGAGCTTCACCACCCACCCGAGTCCGGCCTCATACGGGTCGTACTCGGTGTGAACGTCCCCCCCCCAAAGGCGATAGCCCTTTTCCAGGCGGAGGGAGTCGAAGGCCCCCATGCCGGCGGCAATCAAGCCGAACTCCCGGCCGGCCTCCCAGACGAAGTCCCAAACCGGCAGGGAGGTCTCGGTGGGGATATGTAACTCCCAACCAAGCTCTCCGGCATACGAGATGCGCACGGCCAGAACCTTGCTGAAGCCGATGTCGATCCAGGCGCAGGAGAAGTAGGGGAAGGCTTCGTTGGAGAGATCGACGCTGGTGACCTTGGCGAGAACGCGGCGGGCATTGGGGCCCCACAACCCCAGAGCCGAATAGGAGTCCGACATGTCGACAACGCTGACCTCGGTGAACCTTGCGGCGGCTCGCCGCACCCACACCAGGTCTTGAGGGCGGGATCCCTCCCCCACGAACAGCCAAAAACGGTCGGTGGCGAGGCGAGCGACGGCCAAGTCCCGTCTCACCCCGCCTCGTTCGGTCAGCCAGGTCGTGTAAACGACTTGGCCCACCGGTTTGTCCATGCCGCTGCTGCACAGATAGTCGACGAACGCGAGAGCCTCCGGGCCGGTTACCTCGATAATGGAGAGTCCGGTCAGGTCGAACAACGCCACATTCCTCCGGGTTTCGAGGTGCTCTGCCCCTTGGATGGGCGACCAGTTCATCGCCTCCCAACCCGATCGGGACGGAATCTCTTGGGAGAACGATTCGGCGAGAAGCTGGTTGGATCGGTACCAGTTGGGAAGCTCCAGGCCGGCGAATACCGTGAATTCGGCGCCGAGCTCTCGGTGTCGTTCATGGAAGGCCGACAACCGAACGTTGCGCGGCTCGGCGATGGGCCGTCGGGGATGGACGATCTCGTAGACCTCGGCGTAGTTGAGGTCGCACGCTCGCTGGACGTACTTAGGAGTGGTTTGAAATCCGGCGAACCGATGCACGTTGACCAAGCGCATGTCCCATTCCGTTTCGCCCGTAGTCATCCACTCCGCCAATGATTTCCCGACTCCGGGGGCGTGCGTGAGCCAGGCGCCGATGCCGACCCACAAGCCTCTCGTGTCGGTTTCACCGATCACAGGGAGGCCGTCGACGGTGAAGGCGAACAGGCCGTTGTAGCGATGGGTGAATTGCGACGGATCAGCTTCGGCGAGCATCGGCATGAGACGGCGAGCTCGCTCCCACGGCGGGCCGAGGAAGTCCGCCGGTGTGAATTCCCACTCGGCCGACTTCCCAACCTGATACGGGTCGACGGGTCGCGGGGTGTGCCAGTAACTGCCGATCCCAAACGAATCCCAGTACTGCCGGTAGTACATACTGCCATCGAGTTCCCGCACGGTCGGCACCGTCACTTCCTGGTCGGCCCGGTTCTGGTCGAACCCGGCCAGTGATGGCAATGGTGCCGTGATGACGAACTGGTGCTGAAAGGCCCGAAGAGGGATGGGAACTCCCAGCCGATCACCCAGTACCGGCCCCCACAAATTCGTGCACAGGACCACATGGTCACATTCGATCCGGGTCAGGTCAGGATCGGACGTCAAGACGGCTGTTACCGACCCGTTCACCGTCTCGAGGTCGGTAACGGTCACCCCGCCCATGAAGCGCACTCCTCCGATCCGAGTGGCTTCGGTCTGGAGGGCGCCGTTGACGCTGACCGACGCCACCAGCGCCCCGCTCGGCACGAACAGCGCCCCTTCGGTCTGATCGGTGTCGACATAGGGGTGGCGGGCGGCCGCTTCGCCGGGCGAGAGGAGGTGGGATTCGACCCCGTAGGACTTGCCCTCCCCGTGAAGCCTCTTCAAGTCGAGGAAGCGGCGTTCGCTCATAGCCAGCTCCAGAAGCCCGACCTGGTGATAGTTGCGGCGCTCGGTCGAATATTCGGGAAGGCGGCCGAAGAGCGCCGACCCGTAAGCCCCCATCTGGGTGAGCAGCTTGTTGTGGCTCAGCGCAACGACGCCACCGGGGGCATGTGAGGTTGATCCGTCGTTGTGCACGGCCCGGCCCTTGTCGAGGACGATCACGTCTTTCCAACCGGCCATCGCCAGGTGATAGGCGACGCTTGAACCGACGATTCCCGACCCGACGATCACGACGCGAGCGCTTGAGCCCATGAAGGCACGTTACCCTCCGAGGCCTTGAGCTTTCGGTTCGAGAACATCACGATCGACTTCTCGGTTGGCGACAGCATCGCACTGGCGTTGCTGCGGGCGGGGTTCCATCCGAGCGGCGGCGGTTGCCTGTGCCTGGCCGGCGACTGCCCCCATTGCCTGGCCACCGTCGACGGCATTCCCTACGTGCGGAGCTGTCGAGTAGCCGCCCGCTCGGGCATGGAGGTGACGGCGCAGGCGCCGGGAGCCTCCCCCCCCCTGCCGGTCACCGCAGTGCCAATCCCTCCGGCGTCGCGTCGGCGCTGCGACGTCGTGGTGATCGGCCAGGGTCGAAGCGGAAAGGCCGCCGCCGAATCCGCCCGCGCCCTGGGAAGGCAGGTGATCACCATCGACTCCGCACAAGGACAAGAAGCCGTCGGCATCTACGCCGGGCCGCTGGTGGTGGTGCGCTCACCCGATGGCCTCGAGGAGATCCACGCCCACGAGGTCGTGATAGCCACCGGGGCCCTCGAAGAGCAACCGGTTTGCCCGGGGAACGAGTTGGCCGGCATCGTCACTACTCGGGCCGCCTCTCAACTGGCCGCGGCCGGTGTTGACCTGGGGCAGGTCGTGGCGGTCGGTCGTGCTCCCGACGGGGTGTCGGCCACGGCGGTGGAAGGTCGCCCGGTCCGATTCGAGGGCACCACCAGGGTGGCGGCGGTGGTGGTGCGGGGGCCGGACGGTCGGGAGAGCCGCCACCCCGCCGACACGGTGGTGGTCGGGCTCGGTCTGTTTCCTCGCGATGTCCTGGCACGCATGGGCCCGGGTTCGAACGTCACAACGGTGGGAGCTGCGGCTGCCACGACAGCGATGGCAGATCTGCCACCCTCCCCCGAGAGCGGCGTCGTGTGCCCGTGTTCGGCCGTCGAGGTGTCCGATCTGGAGTCGGTGTGGGAGCGCGGTTTCACCGAGATGGAGCTGCTCAAGCGGGCAACACTGGCCGGCACCGGGGCATGCCAGGGAGCGGTTTGCCTGCCCCATATGCTGGCCTTCCTGGCGGCCCGCGCCGACGCGGTAGCTGCCCCGTTCACCGCTCGCCCGGTGGCAAGACCGATCACCATGGCGGAGGCGGCGGCCGGCGCCTACCTGACGGCAGTTCGCCGTACCGCTCTCCATGATGAGCACCTGGAGGCCGGGGCCCTGATGGATCGCTTCGGCGGTTGGTGGCGGCCATGGCACTACGGAGACCCAGACGCCGAGTATCGGGCGGTGCGCACCGCCGTTTCGGTGGGAGACGTCGGCACGCTGGGCAAGATCCTCGTGTCGGGGCCGGACGCCGTCGAGCTACTGGAACGGGTATATCCGACCCATATCGACGACCTTCGACCGGGTCGCTCCCGTTACGTGCTTCTGCTCAACGAACGCGGCCACGTCATCGACGACGGGGTGGTCTTCCGGCAGACCGACACTCGCTTCTTGCTGACCTTCACCTCGGCAGGAGCCGGGTATGCGGAGATGTGGCTTCGGGACTGGGCGGAGACTTTTGACCTCGACGTCCATATCCTCGACCGAACCGTGTCGTGGGGGGCCATCAACGTCACCGGCCCGCTCGCCGATCAACTGTTGAGCAGGGCTGGCCTGGATTCCCCCCCCCGCTATCTCGCCCACGGCGAACACGCGGTGGCGGGTGTTCCGTGCAAGATCTTCCGGCTGAGCTTCACTGGGGAGATCTCCTTCGAGTTGCATCATCAGGCTGACCGGTCGGTGGAGTTATGGCGGGCGCTTCTGCGGCTCGGAGCCGATCTTTCCATCCGACCCCACGGCCTCAAGGCGTTGTTCGCCCTGCGCCTCGACAAGGGCCACGTGATCGTTGGGATGGACACCGAGTTCGACTCGACCCCTCGCCGCCTTGGCATGGAGTGGGCGGTGAAGATGGACAAGGCGGACTTCATCGGCCGCCACTCCCTCACCAGGACCAACCGGTTGCCCCTCGACAAGAAGCTGGTGGGGCTGACGATGGAAGGTGAACCAGCCGAGGAGGGAGCCATCCTCACCTTGGATGGTCGGTTCAACGGCTATGTCACCTCCTCCAACTGGTCATCCGCTCTCGATGGGGCGGTGATGCTGGGTTGGATTCGACCCGTGGCGGGTACGTGGCCCGACCGACTGGAGTGCGCCGGCCGGATCGCCACTGTGGCCCCGATTCCCTTTTACGACCCGGAGGGCCGGCGTGCACGGGCCTGAAATCGTCGTGGCTCGCCGCCTCATCGCCACGCCGGACGCCCTCGACCGCGGGTCCTTCCCCCCGCAAGCGGTCGTGATGCGATTCGCCACCGACGATGCCCTGGTGATCGGAGAGGGCGAGATCCGACTCGACGACACTCACGCCATCATCGAAGAAGAGCGCGGGTTCGCCGCTTTGGTCCTCACGCCCGAAGAAGCTGTGCGGCTATTCGAGCGCCACCTCCTCTGGCAGCTGCCCCCCGAGCGACCAGCCGTCGCCCAGGGGGCCTTGGCCGGCATCCCCACCCGTATTTGGCTGGAGGAAGACCGGGTGACGGTCTTGGTGGCCACCCCCTTCGTCCACGAGCTCTTGGAGCGGATCGTATGAACGAGTTTACGGAGCGGCTCGTCCGCTTACGTTGGGCCGAACCGAAGAAGGCCTACGACGTCGTCATCGTCGGCGGGGGTGGACATGGTCTTTCCACCGCCTATTACCTCGCCACCCGGCACGGCATCACCAACGTGGCCGTTTTGGAGGCTGGCTACATCGGGTCGGGCAACTCGGGTCGCAATACCACCGTCATTCGGGCCAACTACGGCATCCCCGAAGCCGTGCGCTTCTACCAGCACAGCCTCGCGCTCTTTCAGGGGTTGGAGGAGGAGACCGGCCGGTGGTTGATGCACTCGACCAAGGGTCTCCTCTGGCTGGCCCACTCGGTGATGGGAGTACGGGCGGAACGGGCCCGGGCCGTCGTCAACACCGCCTGCGGCGCCCAGACCTACTACCTCGACGCCGGCGAAGTTGCCTCGATGCTCCCCCAGCTCGACATGTCCGGGGGGGGGAGATTCCCTGTGTTGGGAGCCTCCTACCACCCCGACGGCGCCACCGCTCGCCACGACCGGGTGGTGTGGGCGCTGGCGGAAGGGGCGATGGGGCATGGTGTCCACGTTCATCAGCGCACGGGGGTAACCGGCCTTCGATTCCAGGGCGAGCGGCTCATCGGCGTCGATACCAGCGCCGGGCCGATCGATGCTCCGTTGGTGGTGAGCGCGGTGGGTGGCCACGTCTCCACGCTGGCGGCCATGGCCGGAGTCCGGCTGCCCATCCGGACCCATCCCCTCCAGGCCTTCGTCACCAACCACTACGCCCCCGGCTTCGACAAGATCGTGGCCTCCTCCGAGCTCTTGTTCTACATGTCGCAGACCGCCCGAGGCGAGATGCTCATCGGCGCCGAGATCGACCGGCAATCGAGCTATTCGAAGCGCTCTACCTTCGACTTCCTGTCGTCCTGCGCCCGAAGAACCATCACCCTGTTCCCCTTCCTCTCCGGTCTCAAGATCCTCCGCCAGTGGACGGGGATATGCGACATGTCGGTTGATTACTCACCGATCATGGGTCGCACCGGCGTCGATGGGTTCCTGGTCACCACCGGTTGGGGAACCTGGGGTTTCAAGGCCATTCCCGCCGCCGGCGAGGCCATGGCCGAGTTGATCGCCACCGGCCGGACTCCTCCCCTGATCGCTCCTTTTGGGCTCAACCGCTTCGCCGAGGACCGGCCCATGGCCGATCGCGGCTCCTCGGGGACCCATTGAACATCCCCTGCCCGATCTGCGGTGCTCGTCCGGTCGAGGAGTTCCGTTTCGGCGGTGAGGTTCCCGCCGTCCCGGCCTCTCTAGTCGACCCCGACGCCGCCGACCTCGACCGCGCCTGGATGATCACCAACCCCGAAGGGCCCTCGACGGAACGGTGGTTCCACGAGTACGGCTGCCACCGCTGGCTGACTCTCGAGCGGGACACGCGGACCGACGAGGTCGTTTGAGTCCCGACCGTCGGCTGTCGTTCTTGCACAATGTGCAAATCCGATCGCCTAGCCCCGTTTCTGCACATTGTGCAGAAACGACCACACGGCGGTTACCCTGGCGACCGAGTGAGCATCCTCCAACGCCTCCTCGAACAGCCTGGACCGGTCATTGCCGACGGGGCAATGGGGACGATGCTGATGCAGTCCGGCCTCCAGTTCGGCGACCCGCCCGAGCTCTGGAGCGTCCTCTACCCGGACCGGGTCAGGGCGATTCATCGCGGCTACATCGACGCCGGTGCCCAGGTGATCCTCACCAACACCTTCGGCGGGTCTCGCTTTCGCCTGGAGATGCACAACCTCGAAAAGAGGGTCGACGAATTGAACCGGACCGCCGCCATCATGCTTCGGGCCGAGGTGGACCTCTCCGGCCGGGACGTGGTGGTGGCAGGCGACATCGGCCCAACCGGTCAGATCCTGGCCCCACTAGGCACCCTCGATTTCGACGACGCCGTCGACGGGTTTGCCGAGCAGGCCGCCGCCCTCATCGCCGGACGATGCGACGTGATCTGGATCGAGACCATGTCGGCCTTGGAGGAGATGGAGGCGGCGATCCAGGGGGTTCGACGGGTTTCCCCCGACATCCCCATCATCGCCACCATGACCTTCGACACCCGCGGCCGCACGATGATGGGGGTGACCCCCGAACAAGCCGCCGAGAAGCTGGCCGGTCTCGGCGTGGCGGCCATCGGTGGCAACTGCGGCAACGGGCCAGACGAATTGCTCCCGGTGGTGGAGAAGATGAGGTCGGTGGTCGCCGACCTGCCCATCGTGGCCAAGTCCAACGTCGGGATGCCCGAACTGGTGGACTACAAAGCCGTATACCGCACCAGCGCCGAGGACATGTCGAGCTATGCCAAGGAAGCCCGCCGCCTCGGTGCCGCCATCATCGGGGCCTGTTGTGGCAGCACCCCCGACCTGTTGGCCCCCATGGTGACGGCGCTGAGGAGCTGAATACGACCTAGCCTGAGGTCGGTGCCGATCTATTCGTTGACCGACCCTGGACGCCTCCGCTCCCCTGCCTTGGTGGTGGCGTTGGAAGGTTGGGTCAACGCCGGAGAGGCAGGAACCGGGGCAGCCGAGGTGCTGGCCGGTGACGCCCGGGTCGTGGCGACCTTCGACTCCGACGCCCTGTTCGACTACCGGGTGCTCCGCCCGACTCTCGACTTCGTCCAGGGAGTGATGGAAAAGATCGTCTGGCCGCAGATGATCGTTCGACACCGGCCGCTCCTCGAGCGCGATCTGCTCATCCTCACCGGTGCCGAACCCAACTGGAATTGGCGGCGGCTTGGCACCGACGTCGTCGATCTGGTGCTGCGGTTAGGGGTGGTCGAGCATGTCTCGATTGGTGGCATCCCCTGGGCGGCACCCCACACCCGGCCGGTTTCAGTGATCGCCACCGCTTCGGACCAAAGCCGGCTCGACCCGTCCGACGAGCGACCCGAAGGGCTGCTGCGAGTCCCGGCGGCGGCGGTGAGCACCATCGAGTTTGCCGTCAAACAGGCTGGCGTACCGACCTCGGGCTTCTGGGCCCGGGTGCCCCAATACATCGGAGCCCACTACCACCCCGCCGTTATCGCCTTGCTGGAAAGGACCAGTCGCCACCTCGGCATCTCCATAGACCTGGACAGCCTCCGAGAGGAGGCCGACGCCCAGAAACACCAGCTCGACCTGGTGGCAGAAGAACGTCCCGAGGTCAAGGCGATGATCGAACAGCTAGAGACGCTGGTCGATCAGCAAGGAGAGGTCTCCGGTGAGCAGCTCGCTGCCGAGATCGAGCGGTTCCTACGCGAACAGGGAGACGATCGGCGCGGTTAGGGCCTCAGGCGGAAGATCCGGTTGTTTCCTCGAGCAACGACCGCCGCCACTTCTCGGTCGCCTCCACCTGGTTGAACGTGAACACGTGCAACCGAGCGATGCCGACGGCCGGATCGTCCAAAGCAGCCCCCAGGCCTTGCAGCAACCCGTCGGGGCTAAACCCACCGTGGCCGAGGAGCCGGCCGAGCAGCTTCGAGTTCTTGCGCAGATACCGCACCGAGTCACCGATGCCTATGCGAGCGCTGATCGAGATCAACTTGGTGAGATCGGCAACCCCGGGCACGCCCAGGTGGATGGGTAGATCGATCCCATCCTGGCGAATGGAGCCGATCCAGCGGACAATCGCCTTCGGGTCGAAGCACATCTGGGTGGCGATGTAATCGGCGTGGGGGGCCTTGGCGATGAGCGCCTCCCGTAGGACCGAATTGGGAATGAGCGGATGTCCTTCCGGATACCCGGTGACGCCGATCTCGTCGAATTGCCCGCCCTCCTCCTCGATGTCGCCTAGCAACGTCAGGGCGTCTCGATAGGCGCCCGGCTCTTCGGCGTCGCCGCCCACCACGAACACCCGTCGAAGGCCCGCCCGCGCCATACGACCCAGCAGCTCCACAAGGTGGAGCCGGTCGCGGACTAGCCGGGCAGAGAGATGGGGCACGACGTTCAGATGGAGGCCGGCGAGCTGTTCGGCCAGGTCCAACGTGGCATCCATTCCCTTGGCCGGGGAGGCTGTCACCGTGACCGTCGCGCCGCTGGGAAGGTGAGCCGCCTGCTCCAGAACGTTGCGCAGGGGGATGAGCTCGAACTTTGGGTCTTGCAGCAAAGCTGCCAACGTCATGGCCGAATCACCCCACGCCGACCAGGTGTTTCACAGTGGTCTCATATGTTGGAGTCCGGGACAGCCGACTTCTTCCTGGCGATCCATTCGGTGAGCTCTTCGTCCTTGGCCTCGTCGAAGGGGGGCGGCTCGTAATCCGCCAACATCTGCTTCCAGATCTTGTTGGCCCGCTGCACCGCATCCAGCTCACCCTCGTCTCGCCACTGTTCGAAGCTCGAGTTGTCTGCGACCGACGACCGGTAGAAGGCCGACTCGAAGTTGGCGAGAGTGTGTTCGGTACCAAGGAAATGCTGTCCCGGCCCATTGGCGAGGATGGCATCGAGAGCTTGGCCGTTGTCGGAGAGATCGACTCCCTTGACGAAGGCCCCCCACATCCCACACTGGTCAACATCGAGAATGAACTTTTCATACCCCATGCAGAGGCCACCTTCCAGCCAACCGGCGGCGTGAAGGACGAAGTTGACGCCCCCAAGGAAGGTGGGTTGCATGGTGGCGGCCGATTCGAACGCCGCCTGGGCGTCGGGAACTTTTGAAGCACAGAGGTGACCCCCACTCCGGAAGGGAACCCCCAACCGGCGAGCAAGTTGGCCCATCACGTACAGGACCAGGGCGGGCTCCGGAGTTCCGAAAGTGGGCGCTCCCGTTTGCATCGACATCGACGAGGCGAACGAGCCGAGAATCACCGGAGCTCCCGGCCTGACCAGTTGCACGAAGGCCATGCCGGCCAGGGCTTCCGCCAAGGTCTGAGTGGCCGTGCCCGCCACCGTCACCGGGCTCATCGCCCCGGCGATGATGAACGGCGTTATCAAATTGGCCTGGTTGTTCTCGGCATACACTTTGGCCGCCCCGAGCATGGTCGAGTCCCACACCAGCGGTGAGTTGGCGTTGATGAGACTGGTGATGACGGTGTTCTCGGTCAGGAACTTCTCGCCGAAGGCGATCTTGGCCATGTCGACGGTGTCCTGAGCACGGGAGGGGTGGGTCACCGACCCCATGAATGGCTTGTCCGAGTACCGCAAGTGGGCATACACCATGTCGAGGTGACGCTTGTTGACCGGCAGGTCAACCGGCTCACAGACGGTGCCGCCACTGTGGTGGAGGTGGGGGGTCATATAGGTGAGCTTCACGAAGTTGCGAAAGTCCTCGATGGTCCCGTAGCGGCGGCCACCATCGAGGTCTCGTACGAAGGGAGACCCATAGGCGGGAGCGAGCACCGTATGGGGCCCTCCGATCATGACGTTGTTGGCCGAGTTGCGCGCATACTGGACGTATTGGGGGGGGGCGGAGGCCCTGACGATCTCACGGCACATCCCACGCGGGAACCTCACCCGCTCGCCGTCCACCGCGGCGCCCGCCGCCTTCAACAGGTCGAGAGCCTCCGGAAGCCCCCGGAAGTCGATCCCACACTCCTCGAGGACGGTGTCGGCGTTGTGCTCGATCAGCTCGATCCCTTCCTCCGAGAGAACCTCGACAGGCTTCATAGTCCTCGTGAGGAAGGGCAGTTTCTCGGCAGCGGCGTGGAGGCGGGCGGCCATTCGCGCCTCCCGGCCACGGCGGCCGGTCACGTCGACCTCCGCCGGCGGCGGAGCTGTTCGCCGGTGGTTCCGAAGGGAATACCCATGGCGTACACGAAGTGCTCCTGGAATCGGGGCTCGACCGCGGTCTCGATCTTCACTACCTGCCTCACCACGTCTTCGATCTCCTTGCGGGCGGCTCGATTCAAGAGCGCGATTCTCGCACCTGTCCCGGCGGCGTTGCCCGCTGAACTGACCAGCTCCACCGGCGTCTCTGGAACCATGCCCAACGCCACCGTGTGGGCTGGGTCGAGTTGGCTGCCAAAGGCCCCTGCCAGCCGCACCCGGTCGACCCGGTCAATCCCGTAATGGTCCATCAAGAGACGCGCACCGGCCGCCAGGGCGGCCTTGGCCAACTGGATCTGGCGCACGTCGTTCTGGGTGACCACGATCGCTTCATGCAGACGGTACGAGAAGGTCCGTCCATCGGCGAAAACGCGGTGGGTCCGCTCGGCGAGCCTTCCATCGACGACGCCGTCCTGGCCGACGATGCCAGCCGCCCGCATCTCCGCGATTACCTCGACGATCCCCGAACCACATATGCCGGTGACCGGCGTGCCGGCGAACTCGGGTTCGTTCGACCAGACGTCCGTACCGATGACCCGAAAGCGCGGTTCGAGGGTCTCGGGGTCGATGCGCACCCTCTCGATGGCGCCTGGGGCGGCCCGCTGGCCCGCTGAGATCTGGGCACCCTCGAAAGCTGGACCGGTGGGGCTGGAGGCGGCCAGGAGCCGGTGGCGGTTGCCGAGGACGATCTCGGCGTTGGTGCCGACGTCGACCAACAGGCTGATCTCGTCGCGACGGTGTGGCTCCTCGGCCAGGATGACGGCGGCGGCATCGGCACCCACGTGGCCGGCAATACAGGGCAAGACGTAGAGGCGGGCGCCGGGATGAACCGATAGGTCGAGATCGGCGGCGGTACGGCGAACGGACTGATCCGTGGCGAGGGCAAACGGCGCCCCCCCCAACTCGGTGGGATCCAGCCCCAAGAAGAGGTGGTGCATAATCGGGTTGCCGACGATGGTCAGCTCCAACACGTCGGTGCGCTCCGCCCCCGCTCCGTCGCACAGGGTTCCGATCAGGCCGTCCACCGACTCCCGCACTACCGCGGTCAACTCGGCTTGAGAACCCGGGTGCATCATCACGTACGAGACCCGACTCATGAGGTCCTCCCCGAAACGGATCTGTGGGTTCATCACCCCGGCACTCGCCAGGACCTCCCCCGTATGAAGGTCGCATAGGTGGCCGGCGATGGTGGTGGAACCGATGTCGACGGCCACGCCGAGGGCGACGTCGTGAAAGCCCGGCCACAACGCGGTCAGGTCGCTCCCGTCGTGGACGGCGGCGGTCACGGTCCACTTCCCCTCCCGAAGGGTCTGCTGCAACCCGACCAACACCTGGGGGTCCACTTCCACGCCCGACACACCCCATTCCCGGTGGAGAGCCTCGAGAAGGCGGCGCAGGTCGGAGGAGGGATCCGCCATATCGGGCTGGCGCACCTCGAGGTAGTAGAGGCGCACCACTGGGTCGATCTCGATGGTCCGGGCCTCCGCCGCCTTGCGGACCACCTGCCGGTGCACCTGACTCTCCGCCGGAACGTCGATCACCAGGTCCCCGCAGATCGCCGCGCTGCAACCGAGGCGGCGGTCCGGTTTCATGGTTCTGCGCTCGGCATAGGCGCGTTCGATACCAGTCCACGGCGTGAGGTGGGAAGCTTCCGAATAGATCCCCAACTTGGCTTGCTCGCCCTCCGCCACTTCGATCTGGCAGCGGCCGCAGATCCCGCGACCCCCGCACACCGAATCGAGGTCGACACCTAGAGAGCGGGCAGCCTCGAGGATGGTCACCCCGTCGGCGAAGCGCCCTCGAAGGCCGGAGGGAGCGAAGACCACGAGGCGGCGGGCATCAGTTGCGGGGCGAGATCCAGCAGCCGATGGGGCAGATTCAGCCACGGCGGCGGGCCCGCCGAAGAACCTCTCCCACCGGAGCCAGCGCCCGGTGGGCGGCGATCCAGCGGGCACAATCAGGATCGTTTCCCATCATCACGTCGGCGGCCATCACCGCCTCCATGATCTCGGGTTTGAGGGGGTTGGTGATTGCCGAGGTCATGCCGGCACCGATCGCCATCGACAAGAAGGCGGCGTTGAGGCCTTCTCGCTGGGGCAGGCCGAAGCTGACGTTGGACGCTCCGCAGGTGGTGTTGACACCCAACTCCCGCCGCAGGCGCCCGACCAGGTGGAAAACCTGACGACCGGCCGTGTTCATCGCCCCGATCGGCATAACCAGCGGATCGACGACCACGTCCGCCTTTCCGATGCCGTGGTCGGCAGCTCGTGAAACGATTTTCCTGGCCACCTCGAAGCGGACGTCGGGGTCCTCCGAGATGCCGGTCTCGTCGTTGGTGATGGCCACCACCGCGGCGCCGTATTTGGCGACCAGCGGCAGCACAGCCTCGAGGCGTTCATCTTCACCAGTGACGGAATTGACCAGCGCTTTGCCTTGGTAAACACGCAAGCCGGCTTCCAGAGCTGCCACGATCGAGGAGTCGATGGAGAGCGGCACGTCGGTCAGCGATTGCACCAGCTTGACGGCGCGCGCCAAGATGGCGGGCTCATCGGCGAGGGGAATGCCGGCGTTGACGTCGAGCATGCCGGCTCCTGCCTCGACTTGCGCCAGGGCATCGGAGGACACGGTGGAGAAGTCACCGGAACGCATTTGATCCGCGAGCTTCTTCCTGCCGGTCGGGTTGATCCGTTCGCCGATGATGACGAACGGGCGGTCGAAGCCGATGACCAATTCCTTGGTGGCCGAGGAGACAACCGTGTCGGTCACATCAACCCTCCCGTGCTTCCGTCCTCTAAGGCCAGCCCGCCGTTGGCGATCAAGCGGTCGAGGACCTCGTCGGGGTAGGCAGCGGCCAGCCGTTCGGCCTCGGCATGCGCCGCGGTGCTCAGATCGGGGCCGCAGGGTCGGGTGGATCTGCGCCATTGATCGAGATAGTCGTCGGTGCCGATCAGACCTACACGGGTTGCCGCCATGTCGATGGCTTCCTGGAACCGGTCCGCCAGGACCACTCTGGCAACGGTGGCGTTGTTGCGGCCCTCTCTTGCCACCACCTGGGCCGGGATGTCTCGCCACGAGATCACGGTCAGCTCCGCCATCAGCCGGCCCGCGCCGTCGAGGTACTGCCGGCTCGACTTCGAGTGACGACGTCGACCAGTGTTCGTTGCAGGTCTCCGTAGCCGGTGCGAACCACCTCGTATTCAAGGCCGAGATACGTGGCTGCCTCCTGGCCCTTTTCGACCAACGCGGCATCGTCGGTCTGGGCCAAGTAGACCAGCCTCCGGTAGTTGGCGAAGATCTGGCTCTTGAGCTCGGGGTGGCGGTCGAGCTTCAGACCTTGGATCACGAAGCGGTCGAAATGGCGGCAGAGGAAATCGGTCAGATAGAAGGTGGCCGGCTCGCCATCGTGCATCACGGCAAAGGTGGCGCCACCCGCAAAGAACTCGTAGCAATGGGCCCCGGGTATCCGTTCTGCTCCATAGCGAGCAAGCACCCGATCGAGGTCGCCCCCGGTGCCACAGTCGGCATAGGCGACGAAGACCGACCGGTCGGGATTGGCGGCCAGCTTCGCCTCCACCGCCGCCGGGATGCGCCGAGGCACGTTGTGCAATTTCCCCGGGAGGCATTCAACCTCGAGGTGGGTGAACGAGTTGAGCCGGATCACCTCGAGGAGCTCCTTGGCGATCGCACCGCAAGCGATCACCAACATCGATGAGCTGTCCGAGCCGTCCGAGGAGGCGGCCTCGAAGGTCGCCTCGTCATCGACGAGGTCCATCAATCCTCCCCGGAAGCGAGACGCTTGGCCATCATCAGAGTCTGAGCCGTCTCGGCCGCAACGGCGGCGTCGCGGCAATAGGCGTCGGCCCCGATCGCCTTTCCGAACTCCTCGTTGAGCGGCGCTCCCCCCACCAAGACGATGAGGTCGTCGCGAATTCCCTTCTCCTTCAAGGTGTCGATGACCACCTTCATGTAGGGCATGGTCGTGGTGAGCAGCGCCGACATGCCGAGGATGTCCGGCTTGTGCTCGTCGATGGCAGCCAGATATTTCTCCACCGGGTTGTTGACGCCGAGATCGAAGACCTCGAAGCCGGCTCCCTCCAGCATCATCGCCACCAGGTTCTTGCCTATGTCGTGGATGTCGCCCTTGACCGTGCCGATCACTACCTTGCCGACCGAGGGGGCGCCGGTCTCCGCAAGCAACGGGCGGAGCAGCGCCATGGCCGCCTTCATGGCGTTGGCCGCCAACAGCACCTCGGGCACGAAGAGGATGCCGTCTCGGAAATCTATCCCGACGATGCGCATCCCTTCGACCAGGGCGTCGTTGAGGACCCGGTCGGGGGGCCAACCCCGTTCGAGAAGGATCTTGGTCCCCACGACCAGCTCCTCCTTGAGACCGTCGTACAGGTCGTCGTGCATCTGCCTGCAGAGCTCGTCGTCGGACAGGGTGCGGAGGTCGAGGGGCTCTTCGTCGCTCATGATTCTTTGGTTCTGGTTCGGGGCGGTTCCACGATACGGAACGGTTCTGTATAGTGGAATCTACCAGCCCATTCCGGAGTCGTCTATTGGTGCAATCGGTCGAAAGAGCCTTCGCCATACTGCGGGCGCTGGCTATGGCTCCCGCGGGCGTCACCGAGTTGTCCGATCGGGTCGACCTGCCCAAGAGCACGGTAGCCCGCATGCTGGCGACCCTCGTGGAGCAGGGTGCCGTTGAGCAACGGGAGGCGGGGGGGGCATATCGACTGGGGTCAAGCATCGCCGACCTGGCAGGGGGGGCCTCGGTGATCGCCAACCTGGTGGCGGTGGCCAAACCGCATCTGGAGGTCCTGGTCCGGCGAAGCGGAGAGGCGGCGGGGTTGTCGCTGGCGGAGGGTTACGAGGCCTATTACGTCGCCCAGGTCGAATCTCCCAACCCCGTCCAGGTGAGAGATTGGACCGGGGCTCGGATCCCATTGCACGCGGTCTCCTCAGGGCAGGTATTCCTGGCTCACTGGCCGGAGGACGCCCTGGCCGGCTATCTGGCGAGGCCGCTGGCCCGTTTCACCGACAACACGCTGGTCGACCCGGCTCGTATGCGACGACGCCTCGCGCAGGTGCGAAAGGACGGGCATTCCTGGACCGACGAGGAGTACGCGGAGGGAATCACCTCGGTGGCGGCGCCGGTGTTCGATGCCGGGGACCGGGTGGTGGCGGTGGCACACGTGCACGGACCTAGCTATCGATTCCCCCCCCGACGAGGGGAGGCCCGGCTCGGCCGGATGGCGATCGAGGCGGGAAAGGCCATCGGTGCAGCTCTCGGAACCAAACGGGGGACTGGGGCCGTCCAAACGCCGTGAGGCGCCGGCTTCTGGCTGGTCTGGTATTCGTGGTTGCCGCCTGCGGGGTGCCGTCTGATTCCCCCCCTGTAGGACCCGCCGGGAGTTGGCTGAGGGTCAAGCTCGCCGACACCTGGTCGGGCGCATCGCTCGTCGCCGCGTCCGGCGGTGTCACCGCCATCCTCACCACAGAAGAGACCGGACGACTGGCCGGCTGGTTCAGCGACGAGGGCCGCGAATTTCAACCCGTGGAGGCACCGAGCGGGGACCTCGGAGGGTCCGTCACCATGAACGCCATCGCCGCCGGCGAAGGTGGTTGGCTGGCCATCGCGTCCAACTACGAGACCTTCCTCCCACTGTTGTGGACCTCGCCAGATGGCCGGTCGTGGACCCAGCAGACGGTATCCGGGCTAGACGAGCCGGCCGACATCCTCTCCGTAACATCCGCTCCTGCGGGGCTCCTGGCCGCCGGTTATGTACGCCAAGGGCCGGACCCCGGGAGCGGCCCGTTCGCTCCCGCCATCTGGGCATCGGCGGACGGCCGAAAGTGGGACCGCCTGACGATCGAGGGTTCGTCCGGCTTTCTCACCGGTATCGTCGCCGTCGACGGCCGGCTGATCGCAGTTGGCATGATCGATGATCAGGCGGCGGTGTTGGCCTCCGACGACGGCGGCGCTTCTTGGACTCGATCCGATCCCGACGAAGGTTTCGGCGGCATCAACGGAGTTGCTGCCAACGGATCAACGGTTGTCGCCACCAGTTACGAGGCCAATGAGGATGGCACTGGGATTCCCGTCGTGCTGCGCTCGACGAACGGAGGTGGAACCTGGGTGGAGGTTAACCCCGATCCACTGCTGCTCGAAGGCATTGATTGGCTACCCAGGCCGGTGGTGGCGGCAGCTCGCTTCTGGCTTCCAACCGCCCGCCTCTTCGATCCGTGGGCCGAACCGGAGCGGTGCTACGAGGACGTGAGGCTGTGTGCTGCGCCGACTCCAACGTTGCTGGCGAGCGCCGACGGGATCGAATGGGAGCAGGTTGACACGGCTGGCATGCAGCTCGGCCAGAACACATCGTTCTCTGCGGTCATAGACGGTCTCGGGGGAGGTATTCACGTGGTGGGTGCCGACGAGGGACCCGTGGTTTGGAGCTGGACTAAACCCGACATACCGATTCGCACGCTGGTCGAGGCCGCGCCGTCCACCGGGCCGCCGGTGGTGTCATTCGATGCGA
>CAYUKI010000009.1:0-18992 GCA_964445235.1 uncultured Acidimicrobiia bacterium
CACCGGGTGGCCGCCGGGGACCTCACCGCCCGCTCCACGGTTGAGCGTGGAGACGAGTTGGGCGAAGCGGCTGAGGCGTTCGATGGGATGGCGGCGCGGCTCCAGGCCGCCGAGATCCAGCGGCTTCGCAACGACGAGGAGCGGCGCCGGCTGTTCGCTGCCATCGGTCACGACCTGCGTACGCCCCTCACATCACTCCAGGCCGCCATCGAGGCCCTCCAAGACGGGGTCGCCACCGACCCGGCTCGTTATCTCCGGCTGATGTCGAAGGACGTAGCCGACCTGGAGCGCCTCATCGAAGATCTGACCCTCCTGGCGCGCATCGACGCCGGCCGGCTCGAATTGCGACCCGCCCCATTCGATCTTTCCGAGCTTGCAGACGAGGCAGTCGAGGTCCTACAACCGGTCGCCGCTGCTCGGGGCATCGAGATAAGGGTCGATGGACCCGGGCCATTGCCGGTGGAGGCAGACTCGGCCGCTCTCGGTCGGGTGCTGCGCAATCTGCTCGACAACGCCATTCGCCACAGCCCCCCAGGCGGAGGAGTGACGGTCGAGTTGGGCGTGGAGCCCGATTGGGTGGTGGCGTCGATCGTCGATGATGGCCCCGGTTTTGCAGACGACATGTTGGATCGTGCCTTTGATGCCTTCGTTCGTGGCGACGAGGCCCGCCGTCGAGACGGTGGAGGCTCCGGTCTCGGGTTGGCCATCGCCAAGGGATTGATCGAGGGTCATGGGGGCGACATCGTCATCGGCGAAGGGCCCGGAGGGAGGGTTCGACTGCGCTTGCCCTCCCGCTGATGACGGAGGGCGATTCCCACTGCCACGAGCCCCACCATCATCGAGATCGTCGCGCCCACCAGGCCAGACTGGCCGCGACAGCGAGTAGGGCGACTCCGGCGTAAATCTCCACGGGGTGCCGGGTGATCGTGCTTCCCGGGAGCGCCTGGCCCCACGGCAATCCGGATGCGGTGCCGAGGCAAGCGCCCCGCCACGTACACCCGAGATGCCAGGCGCCCAGACCGGCCAGAGCCGGCAGCGCCAGCCCGTCGAGGGTCGCCCCAATGTGGTGGCCGGAGGAAAATGTCAGGACGGCTACGAACACCAGCGCAGCAGTGGCGGTGTCAACCCCGCCCCGCACCAGCAGTACCTCGGTCGGGTGGGCGATGGGGTTGGTCCCGGACGCGGTCATTGCCACCAGTCGCCCGGCGAACATGCTCGGTATGGCCGCTCCGATCAGCCGGTCGAGAGCTCGACTGGGGACGTCGACTCCCACGCGGCGCAGCACCCTGACCGCCAGCCAAGTGGTAGCCACTGCCGTGAGCACGGCCAGGAACAGGGTGAGCTCCACTAGCGAGTCAGCAGCTCATCGATATTGAGAGCGAGGGTCTGCTCGTCGATGATGCCGCTGTGGGTCGCGACGAGCTCGCCGCCGGGCGCGAAGAAATATGTGATGGGGACTCCAAACCCGCCCAGGGTCGCCGGTACGGCGCGATTGGGGTCGGAGTAGTTCTCGAAGCCGATTTCGTACTCCGCCAAGAAGCGGAGCGAGTCCGTCGGCCGGTCCTGAATCGCCACTCCGACGAAGCGAATCGCGCCCTGGTGGCGTTCGAAGGCTGCCCTCAATAGGGGTGCCTCCGACCGGCACGGCCCACACCAGCTCGCCCACACGTTCAAGACCACGGGTTTCTCGCTGTCGGCCAACAAAGCGGTAATGCCGGCCCCGTCGGTTGAGACGAGCTCGGCCGGGCTGGCCGACTCCCCGGAACCGCCGCAGGCGATGAGCAGCACGAGGGCTGCGGCGAGGAGACGCGGCACCGCCGGATTGTGCCATTCCCGATCGGCTATGTTGGCTCCGGTGGCCGGCCTGGATCTCGCCTCTCTTCCCGACGACGTGGCGAACCGCATCGCCGCCGTTGCCGAGAAGTCGGGGTTCGTGCCCAATGTCTTCCTGGCCTTGGCTGTCCGACCCGATGAGTTCCGCGCCTTCTTCGCCTACCACGACGCCGTCATGGAGAAGCAGACCGGGTTGTCGAAAGCTGACCGGGAGATGATCGTGGTCGTCACTTCCTCGCTCAACAAATGCCCCTACTGCGTGGTCGCCCATGGGGCGATCCTTCGCATCCGCGCCAAGGATCCCTTCGTGTCCGATTTGGTGGCCGCCAACTGGCGGTCGGCGCCGATCACCGACCGGCAGAAGGCGATGCTGGCTTTCGCCGAGAAGCTCTGCCTCCAACCTGGCACGGTGGGTCCGGAAGACCACGCCGCAATGGCCGCCGCCGGGCTCGACGCCGAGGAGATCTGGGATGTCGCTGCCGTCACGTCCCTGTTCGCCCTTTCTAATCGTATGGCGCACTTCCTCGACGTCAGGCCAAATCCCGAGTTCTTCGCGATGGGCAGGGAGTTGGGGGGGGCCGGCTGATGGTCTCTCGGGCCGTTCTGATCACGGGTTGTTCCTCAGGCATCGGCAAAGCCACCGCCGAGCACCTGGCTGCCCGAGGGTGGACCGTCTACGCCACCGGGCGACGCCTCCAATCGATCGACGATCTGGCCGCCCAAGATTGCACCACCCTGGCGCTGGACGTCACCGATGAGGAGTCGATGCGTCGGGCTGTGGAAGTCGTGGAAAAGGAGCACGGGGCCGTGGGTGTGCTGGTGAACAACGCCGGTTACAGCCAATCGGGCGCCGTCGAGACGATGACCATGCCCAAGGTGCGCGATCAGTTCGAAACCAACCTGTTCGGTCCCATCCGTCTCACCCAACTCGTGTTGCCGGGAATGCGCAGGCAACGGTGGGGAAAGATCGTCAACATGAGCTCGATGGGTGGCCGCCTGGTGTTTCCGGGGGGGGGCATCTATCACGCCACCAAGTGGGGGCTCGAGGCCGTGAGTGATGCGCTTCGCTTCGAGGTGGCCGCGTTCGGCATCGACGTGATCGTCGTGGAGCCCGGCATCGTCCGGACCGGCTTCTCCTCGGCGGCCGTGACGGCTCTGAACGCCAATCAAGAGGCGAATCAAGACGCCGAGAGCAACCAGGCCGACCCGTACGCCGACTTCAACGCTTCCGTCGAAGAAACGACCCTGGAGACGTATGTAAGGGGCCCGGTGGCACGTCTGGGTGGGGGACCCGAGACGGTGGCCCGGGTTGTCGAACGGGCCATCACGGCGCGCCGACCTCGCACTCGATATCGGGTAACTGCCGCGGCTTCTCTGCTGATCGGCTTGCGACGGGTGGTCTCGGACCGGGTGTGGGATCGATTGGTCGCCACAGGCTTCCGCCAGCCGACCCCACCCTGATGGTGAAGCTCATCTAGGAGAGGTTGGCGGGCGACGTCGCTCGGCCAGGGCCGAGAGCATCTGTTGGGGGGTCACTCCTCGCTCGGCGAGTAGGACAAGAAGGTGGTAAACGAGATCGGCGGCTTCCTCAACGATCCGGTCTTCGCCGCCAGCCGCCTGGTTCTTGGCAGCCAGGACCACTTCCCCGGCCTCCTCGATGACCTTGCGGGCGCAGGCATCGACTCCCCCGGCCAGGAGTTCGACCGTATAGGACCCGGTGGGACGGCGGGTGGCCCGTTCGACGATCGTCGACCATAACCCTTCGAGCGCCATGAACCCTTGGCCCGGTGCCCGCTCCTCGAAACAGGTGGGCTTTCCGGTGTGGCAGACCGGACCGGCCGGTCGAACTCGAACCAGCAGGGTGTCGCCATCGCAGTCCATGACTATCTCTTCCACCTCGAGGGTGTTGCCCGAGGTTCTTCCCTTCTCCCAGACCTCAGAGCGGGATCGCGACCAGAAATGGACTCGACCGGTGCGTTGGGTGGCTGCCAGTGCCTCGGAGTTCATGTAAGCCACCATCAAGACCCGGCCGTCAGCCGCATCCTGTACCACTGCCGGCACCAGACCGGCCGCATCGAAACGAACCTGTTCGGCAATCATGCCGCCCCCCGCACCGGCACACCTGCCGTTGCCATCACCTTCTTGATCTCCCCGATAGTGATCTCGCGACGGTGAAACACTCCTGCCGCCAACACCGCTTCAGCGCCGGCGCCGATCGCGTCGACGAAATGCTGGGCTCTGCCCGCTCCCCCCGAAGCGATCACCGGGACCTCCACCACAGTGCTGACCAGGGCAGTCAACTCGAGGTCGAAACCGGCAGTGGTGCCGTCGCGGTCAATGGAGGTGAGGAGGATCTCTCCGGCACCCAACGCCGCCGCCTGCCGCGCCCATTCGACCGCATCCAGGCCCGTCCGCTCCCGACCGCCGGTTACCACGACCTCGTAGCGACCCGGTCCGATTCGCCGGGCATCGATGGCGAGGACCACGCATTGGCGGCCGAAAGCGGCGGCACATTCGGCGAGCAGCTCCGGCTTGCGCACCGCCGCCGTGTTCACTCCAACCTTGTCGGCGCCGGCCCGCAGAACGGCTCTCATATCGTTGGGCGAACGCACACCCCCCCCCACGGTGAGTGGTATCGACACCTCGGCGGCAGTCCGATGTACCACGTCGAGAAGGGTCGACCGCCCTTCCGGGGAGGCCGAGATGTCGAGATAGCAGATCTCGTCGGCGCCCTCAGCCGCGTAGCGGGCGGCCAGCTCGACCGGATCTCCCTGGTCGACGAACTCGGCGAACCGGACGCCTTTGACAACCCGTTCACCGGCCACGTCGAGGCAAGGGATCACTCGCTTACGCAGCACGGCATTCGGCGACGAAATTGGCGAGAAGTTGGTGGCCGGCTTGTCCACTCCGCTCCGGATGGAATTGGACACCGACCAAATTCCCTGCCCGCACCATCGCCACCAACTCCGATCCGTAGGTAGTGGTGGCGACCACCACCCCCGGTTGAGACGGCTCCGGCGCAAAGCTGTGTACGAAGTAGAAGACCGGCCTCTCCGGTAGTCCAGCCAGGAGCGGGTCGGCGGTTTTGGCGGCCAGGTCGTTCCAGCCGATGTGGGGCAGGCGGGGAGTGTCTCGCAAACGCCGGACGGCCCCCCGAATGAGGCCCAGGCAGGGCGCGGGGTCCTCTTCGCTCCACTCGAAGAAGAGTTGCATGCCCAGGCAGATGCCAAGCAGAGGCACCTGCACCTCGGCGAGCGGATCGATCCAACCGGCGTTGGCCAGCCTCTTCATCGCCGCACCGGTGGCGCCCACCCCCGGCAGCACCACCCCGGCGAACCGGCGCAGGTCTGCCGGGCGGTCGACTAGGGCCGGCGTGGCTCCTCCCCGTTGCAGGGCCGCGCACACCGACACGAGATTGCCGGCCCCATGATCGACCACTGCCATGGGGATCATGTCGTAGCTTTGGTGGAGGGGATGCCGGTCCTCGCCGGGTCCATCGCGACGGCGCCCCGTAATGCGCGAGCCAGCGATTTCATCGCCGCCTCGGCGAGATGGTGATCGTTGCTGCCCCGCCCGGTCAGGTGCAACGTGAGACCAGCCGTGCGGGCGAAGGCCTCCAATGCGTGGGTGATGTTCTGGGTGGAGAGATTGCCGATCCGCTCCGCCCGAAACCGTAGATCGATGACGGCGTAGGGCCGGCCACCGCAGTCGACGGAGCATTCCGCCAGCGCTTCATCCATGGGCACTCGGGCATCGCCGAAACGGTGAATGCGCTCTCGATCGCCCAAGGCTTCGGCTAGCGCCTGGCCGAGCACCAGGGCGGTGTCCTCGACGGTGTGATGGTCGTCTACCTCTAGGTCGCCGGCAGTCTTGATGTCGAGGTCGAAGAGGGCGTGGAGGGCGAGGGAGCTGAGCAGGTGGTCGAAGAAGCCCACGCCGGTGGAAATGCCGGCCTGCCCCGAGCCGTCGAGAGCGAGTTCGACGGACACCGTTGTTTCTCTGGTCTTCCGCTGGATCTGGGCGGTTCTGGTCACGAGCTGGCTGTCTCAAAGCGGATGTCGGCGGCCAGCCGGTGGGCGTCGAGACCCTCAGCGTCGGCCAGGGTGGTGATTGTCGATCGAATCCCGGCCAGCCCCACCCGGCTGAGACGCTGGACTTGCCGCCAGCTTCCGAAGTCTTCGACCGACAGCGGTCCGCATGCACCGGCCAATCCCCCGGTGGGCAGGACATGGTTGGCTCCTGTGGCGTAGTCACCGGCAGATTCGGGGGCGTTGACGCCGACAAACACCGAACCGGCGGCGGTGATCGCTTTGGCGTCCTCCTCCGGGTCCTCGGTGAGGATGGTGACGTGCTCGGCGGCGAACTCGTTGGCGAAGGAGATGAGGTCGGTCTGGTCGGAGGCTATGACGGCGAGGCCCTGGCGTTGGAGGGACGCGGCCAGGATCTCGCGGCGGTTCAGACGCGGCAACAGCCGCTCCAACTCCGCCTCGACCCTATCCACCAGGCGTGCCGAGGTGGTGACCAACACGGCCGTGGAGTCTTCACCGTGTTCGGCCTGACAAAGAAGGTCGGCTGCCACCAGCGCCGGGTCGGCGGACCCGTTGGCGATCACCAGCACCTCGGAGGGACCAGCAGGGAGGTCGATGGAACACACCCCGAACACGGCGAGTTTCGCCGCGGTGACCCAGGCATTCCCGGGTCCAACGATCTTTTCGACTGGTTCGATGGTCTCGGTCCCGTGGGCGAGGGCGGCCACTGCCTGAGCTCCCCCCATCACGTACCACTCTTCGATTCCGATCCAGCTGGCCGCCGCCAGCAGGGCTGGCGAGAGCTCGTTGTCGGCTCCAGCCGGGCTTGCCAGCACTAACCGTTCGACGCCGGCGAGTCGGGCAGGGACGGCGATCATGAGGAGCGTGGAGGGATAGGCGGCTCCCCCCCCCGGGACATAAGCGCCTACCCTGCGTAGCGGGGTCCAGGTCCTGGTGACCTCAACCCCTGGGTTGGTTTCGACCACTCGGTCCATCGGAAGCTGGGCCTGGTGGAACCGTTCGATGGCCGCTGCCGAGTTCTTGATCGCTTCCATCAAGGCCGCCGGGGCGCGGCGGAGCGCCTCGCTCATCTCGGCGCGACTCACGGCTAATTTCTGGCGGCCTCCGCCGTACCGCTGGGCGGCCTGGCCGAGCGCCTGGTCGCCTCCCCGACGTATCGTTTCGCATATCTCGGCGGCGACCCTCCGCACCTCCGGGTTGGGCACGGCCGACCTCCGGAGAAGCCGGCGCCGCTCGGTTACGCTCAGGTCGGCCAGTACCACCCTCCTGAGCCGGCTCATGGGATCAACTGTTCTATGCGGAGGACCAGGATTCCCCGGCCTCCCGCCGATTCGAGGCGGGGGAGGAGGTCCCACAACTCGCCGGCATCGACCACCGAGTGGATCGCCATCCACCCCTCCTCGGCGAGCGGCACGACGGTGGGCGCCTCGAGGCCGGGGATGATCGCCGTTATGCGCTCGACCGCCGACACGGGAGAGTTGAGCAGCAGGTAGCGCTTGCGGCGGCCCGCCACCACGGCCTTGAGGACGGTCGCGACCTGTCCGCAGGCACTCTGGCGAGTCGACATGGAGAGCGGTGACGCCACCAGCGCCGCTTGGCTAGGAAGGATCGTCTCCAGCTCACGGAGGCCGTTGATCAGCAAGGTGCTCCCGGAGGAGACGAGGTCAACGATGGCGTCGGCCACCCCGAGCTTGGGTGCCACCTCGACCGAGCCGCGCAGCGGGATGATGGTGAGGTCGATCTCCCGTTCGGCGAAGAAGGAGGCGGTTGCCCGCGGGTGGGCGGTGGCCACTTTCGTGCCGGCGAGGTCGTCGATCTTCTCGGCTACCGAGCCGGCGGGTACCGCCGCTACCAGGCGGCAGCGCCCGTAATCGAGCTCCACCAATGTCTCGAGCGCGGCGCCCGTCTCGGCAAGCAGATCCTGGCCGGTGATGCCGAGGTCGGCGACTCCGTCCTGAACCATCTCGGCGATGTCCTCGGTGCGGACGAAGAGAAGGTCCAGGTCGACGTTGCGAATCCGCACCGACAGCGCTCGGTCGGTGGTCTCGAACGACAGCCCGGCGTCTCTGAGGAGGGTGACGCTCGGTTCCATCAGGCGGCCCTTGTTGGGTAGGGCGAGCCGCAGGACTCGCTCGGTCATCGCCGTCTCCGCAGTCGATCGAGAACGAGCCGATAGCCCCCCGTCCCGTGCTGGCGCCACTGGTTGATGCGGGTGATGGTGGTCGTAGAGGCCCCGCTTCGGTCGGCGATCTCGCGGTAGGGAAGAGCCGATTCCAATAGCCGCACTACCGCCCAACGCTGGCTGAGCTCCGAAAGCTCCTGGAAGGTGCACAGGTCACGGAAGAAAGCTGCCGCCTCGTCTGCGGTACGAAGGGCGAGAACGGCTCGCCACAGCTCTTCGGTGTCGGGGGTGCGCCAGTCGCTGGAAAGAGTGGTCATGGGTAATGCCTCGTTCTAGTGTGATAGTGTTCTAATACATTAGTAAGTTATCACAACAGTAGGCTAGGTCAATCGGTGCGAGTCATACCCGCCGTCGACGTGCTCTCGGGCCGGGTCGTCCGCCTTCGACGGGGCGACTTCGGCCGAGCGATCGAGTACGGGAACGATCCGGTGGCGGCCGCTCGGAGGTGGGTCAACTGGGGAGCCGATCTGGTGCACGTGGTCGACCTCGACGGCGCCCGCGGCGGGGATCCGCAGGTGGAGCTCTGGTCTGCCTTGGCCCGCCAAGCAATACCGTTCCAGATCGGGGGAGGGATTCGTACGGCCGCACTGGCTGTCCGAGGCCTCGAGGCCGGTGCGGCGCGGGTGGTACTCGGGACGGCCGCCGTCTGGCAACCGGAGGTGCTCGCCGAGATCGGTTTTGCCGAGCGAGTGGTGGCGGCAGTCGACGTCCGAGCCGGCCGAGCCATGGGTTCCGGATGGGTCGCGAAGGGCCGCCCGCTCTGGGAAGTTCTCGACGGCCTGGCGGCATCCCCGGTCAGGCGAATACTTCTCACGGGCATCGAGCGGGACGGCACCTTGCAAGGGCCCGATCTCGGCCTCATCACCGAGGTGCGCCACGGTGCCCCCGAGTTCTCGATTATCGCCTCTGGGGGCGTAGGTAGCCTCGCCGACCTGGCGGCGCTGGCGACCGCCGGGTGCGACGAGGTGGTGGTGGGCCGGGCTCTTTATGAAGGGACCTTCACGCTGGCCGAGGCCATCACGGCGTCGGGGTGAGGTCCACGGCCACCTGAACCCGACGGCACAGAGACCGGGCGGATCGCAACCCTTCGCAACCCTTCACAGTCTTTTACAACCTTGTGACACGAACGATCGTTTGTTACGGTGGGGAGGTGAGCCCCCCGGAAGGCCGCTTTCAGGCCCTGATTGACGCCGACGAGAAGATCGAGCCGAAAGACTGGATGCCGGACGGCTATCGATCCACTCTGATTCGACAGATCGCCCAGCACGCGCATTCTGAGATCATCGGCATGCAGCCGGAGGGGAACTGGATATCTCGGGCGCCGACCCTGCGGCGCAAGGCTATTTTGATGGCCAAGGTCCAAGACGAAGCCGGGCACGGCCTTTACCTGTACGCCGCGGCCGAGACCCTCGGCGTGTCCCGGGCTCAGATGGTCCAGCTACTTCACCGCGGTCAACACAAGTACTCGTCGATCTTCAACTACCCCACCCTCACTTGGGCGGATATCGGAGTGATCGGCTGGCTGGTCGACGGCGCCGCTATCACCAACCAACTCATGCTGACTCGTTGCTCGTACGGCCCATATGCCCGAGCGATGGTGCGGATCTGCAAGGAGGAGAGCTTCCACCAACGCCAGGGGTACGAAGCGCTGATCGCACTTTGTCAGGGGTCGGCCGAGCAGAAAGCGATGGCCCAGGACGCTCTCAACCGGTGGTGGTGGCCGAGTCTGATGATGTTCGGGCCCCACGACTCGGACTCCACCCATTCCGAACAGTCGATGGCCTGGAAGATCAAGCGCGTCTCCAATGACGATCTTCGTCAGCGGTTCGTCGACATGACAGTTCCACAGGCGGAGTATCTGGATCTGACGATCCCCGACCACGACCTGATGTGGAATCCCGCCCGCAGCCACTATGACTTCGGTGAAATCGACTGGAACGAGTTCTGGGCGGTGGTCAAGGGAGACGGACCCCTCAACCGGGAGCGGATCGAACACAAGGTGAGCTGGTGGGAAGCGAACGCCTGGGTGCGGGAGGCGGCCACTGCTCACGCCGCCAGGATGACCGGCCGACCCGAGGTGGCGTAATGCCCTACGAAGTCCACCCCGCCCCCGGCGAGACCCCCGTCGACCACCCACCGTCGGCGGAGACGGGTGTCTCACCGCTTTGGGAGGTGTTTGTGCGTCAGCGGCGGGGGCTTGCCCACGTCCACGTCGGAAGCGTGCACGCCCCCGACGCCGAGACGGCCCTCCAAGCTGCCCGCGATGTCTATACGCGGCGGGTGGAGGGAGTTTCGGTGTGGGTGGTTCCCTCGCGGGCGATCCGTGCCTCCGACCCCGACGATGCCACCGATTGGTTCGAGCCGTTCGCAGACAAGCCTTACCGGCATCCCACCTTTTACGACATCCCCAAGGAAGTGGGGCAAATGTGATCGGCCGGGAAAGGATCATGATCGATGAACGCCGGACCTCCCTGGTCGGCTACTTGGTGCGCTTCGGCGACGACAACCTGGTGCTGGCGCAACGGCTGGGTGAGTGGTCGTCGCGCGGCCCCGACCTGGAAGAGGACATCGCCCTCACCAACATCGCCCTTGATCTGCTCGGCCGGGCTCGTTTCCTCTTCACATACGCGGGCCACGTGGAGGGCCGAGGCCACGAAGAGGACTGGTTCGCCTTCTTTCGGGACGAACGGGAGTTCACGAACCTTTTGCTCGTCGAGCAACCCAACGGTGACTTCGCTCATACCATGGCCCGCCAGTTCTTCTTCGACGCCTGGTCGGTGCCTCTTTGGGAGCACCTCTCGGCATCGACCGATCCGACCCTCGCCGGAATCGCCGGTAAGGCGGCGAAGGAGTCGCGCTATCACCTCCGGCATTCCTCCGCCTGGGTCACGCGGTTGGGCGACGGGACCGAAGAGAGCCATCGGCGGATGCAGTCGGCCGTCGATTCGTTGTGGAGATTCACCGGTGAGATGTTCTGGTCGGATGCCGTCGAAGTAGAACTCGCCGAGATGGAGACGGCGGTGGTTCCGGTCCGGCTTCGTCCGCGATTCGACCGGACCGTCGACGAAGTCTTCGCCGCCGCCGATCTGCGGCGCCCGGTCGACGTCTTCCAGCGGCGCGGTGGCAGGCTGGGCCTGCACACCGAACATCTCGGTCATCTACTTGCCGAGATGCAGCACCTCCAGCGCGCCTCCCCGGGATTGCGATGGTGACCAAGTCGATTCGCGACCTTCTTCGTGCTGTGGTGGACCCCGAGATCCCCGCCCTGACCATCGAAGACCTCGGCATCCTACGGGGGATCGAGGAGACCCCTGACGGGGTGGTGGTCTCAATCACCCCCACCTATTCCGGGTGTCCGGCCATGGATACAATCGTCGAAGGTATCGTGGCGGTCTTGGGGCTAGCCGGTCATCGGGCCGAGGTGCGTTCGGTGCTCGCCCCCCCCTGGACGCCCTTGTTCATAACCGAGGAGGGCCGGCGGAAACTGGCGGCCGCCAGTATCGCCCCGCCGGGAGGGCAACCCCGTTGCCCGCGTTGCGCCGACCCCAATCCCCGCCTCGTCTCCGAGTTCGGTTCCACAGCTTGTAAGTCGCTCATGGTTTGCACGAGTTGTGGAGAGCCCTTCGATCGCTTCAAGGATCTCCCGTGACGGCCGCCGTGTTTCATGCGGTCAAGGTGGCCGAGGTCCGTGCGGAGACCGATGAGGCGGTCTCGGTGCGGTTCGACGTTCCTGCCGCGCTTCGCTCTACGTTCCATTACCGCCCTGGCCAGCACGTCACGTTGCGAGCGGTCATCGGCGGCGAAGATGTTCGCCGTACGTACTCGATTTGCGCCAACGCCAACCACGGCGACCTGCGGGTGGGGATCAAGCGGCTGCCCAATGGGGTCTTCTCCACCTGGGCCACGACCATGCTGGCCGCCGGCGACACGATCGAGGCGACGCCCCCGAGCGGGGAGTTCACCATCGAACCCGACCCGGATCGGTCCCGGCATCTCGCCGCCATCGCCGCCGGAAGTGGCATCACCCCCGTGCTTTCACTCATCTCGACGGTTCTCGAAGCCGAATCCCGCAGCAGGTTCACCCTGGTCTTCGGCAACCGGGAAAGCCGCTCCATCATGTTCATGGACGAGGTCGAGGGGCTGAAGAACCGCTACCCGGACCGCTTTCATCTCATCCACGTCCTCTCCCGGGAGGAGCAGGTCATCCCGCTCTTCAACGGCCGTCTCGATGCCGCCAGGATCGACCAGCTGCTCGACATTCTGGTCTCTGTCCCCTCGGTGGATGGCTGGTACCTGTGCGGACCCTTCGCAATGGTCGCGGACGCCCGGCGCATCTTGACCGAGCGGGGGGTAGGGGAGGATCGGATTCACGACGAGCTGTTCTTCGCTGCACCACCCCCCCCCGTGCCGCCCTCTCCCGACGGAACCGATGGATACGCGACGGTCACCTTCACCCTCGAGGGGCGTCGGTCGGTTGTGAAAGTCGCCCCGCTGGGGCGTCCGATCCTCGACCACGCCCTTTCGGTCAGGCGAGAGCTGCCCTTTTCCTGCCGGGGGGGGATGTGCGCCACCTGCAAGGCGCGGGTGATCGAAGGGAAGGTGCGACTCGACCGCAATTGGGCGCTCACCCAAGCCGACCTCGACGCCGGTTACGTGCTCACCTGCCAGGCCCATCCGCTCACGGAGGCCGTGGCTCTGGACTACGACGTATGAGCGTCCGTAATACCCGGGAGGACGTGGTGGCAGCGGCGGGCCGATTGTTCGCCGAGCGGGGTTACCACGGCACCTCGATGCGTGCCCTCGGGAGAGAGCTGGGCTTGCTGGGTTCTTCGTTGTACGCCCACGTCGGCGGCAAACAGGAACTACTGGTCGAGGTGGTGGACCGAGGCGCCCGCTTCTTCGAGGAGGCCGCCGAAGCTGCCGGTCGGGCGGATACGGCGGCGAGCCGGCTGGAGGCACTGATCGCCGGACACATCGGAGTGGTGCTCGATCACCGTTCAGAGGTGCGGACGTTTCTCAACGAGGCGGCCGCCCTCGACACCGGCGTCCGGCGCCGGATCATCGGAGCCCGCGACCGCTACGAAAGCCGATTCCGGGAGGTGTTGGCGGCCGGGGTGGCGACCGGTGAGTTCCGCTCCGACCTCGACCCCAAAGTGGGTGCCATCTTCATCTTGTCGATCCTCAACGCCGTAGATCGCTGGTTCCACGAAGGCCGGCCCTTGACCAGGAGACAGCTCATCGCGAGCGTGATGATCTTCGTGGGGTCGGGTATGGGTGCGCCCGGGCGTCTGGCTGCCATTGCCCCCAAAGCCGGCTGAACCGAGGGCCTTCGGACCCTGCCCAGAAAGAGCACTACGGACGCCCATCAGCCGATGGGGACGTCCCGGCGTGTTTCTTGGAAGTGGAGGAGGGCCTTGCCAAGGTGTTCCCATTTCACCTGGCGGGCGGAGAGGTCCTCCCGTAGCGCCAGTAGGGCGGCCTCCCGTAGAACTCCGGAGAGGTCGGCAAAGGAGAGCCCCTCGGCCAGACCGGCCAGCCGCGCCAGGTCGACGTCTGCGGCGAAGGGAACGTCGCTCATCTTCAGCAACGCCAAGCGGCCTTCGACATCGGGGAGACCCAACTCGATCTGGACCTCGAAACGGCCAGCCCGAAGCAGGGCCGGGTCAATGAGATCGCGGCGGTTGGTGGCTCCGATGACGGCCACGTCACCGCGAGTCGAAATCCCGTCGATCTCGGTGAGCATCGCCGCGACGACCGAGTCGGTCACCGAGGTGGTGGACCGTCCCCGCACCGGGGCCAGGGCGTCGATTTCGTCGAAGAAGAGGATTGCCGGAGACGCCGCTCGGGCCCGGGCGAAGATCTCCCGCACCGCCCGTTCGGACTCCCCGACGTACTTGTCCAACAGTTCGGCGCCCTTGACCGAGAAGAAGGCGGCGGCAGCCTCGTGGGCGAGCGCCCTGACGACGAAAGTCTTGCCGGTGCCTGGTGGCCCGTAGAGCAAGACACCGCGGGGAGGTTCGATGCCCATGCTCCGGAAGCGGCTGGGATCGGTGATCGGCCATATGACCGCCTCGGTCAGGCGCTGCTTCACCTCGGCGAGGTTCGCCACTTTCTCGAAGCCGTACGAGGGCATCTCGCCCATCGGGACCGAACCGAGCGAGGGCGTGGTGTTCTCGATGGCCTCTACCACCTTGGCGGTGGTCAACTTCTCGCCGGTACGGGCGACGCCGGCCGAGGCGTGGATTACGGCGGCGATCACATCAGCGGCCGAGAACCCGGCCGACCGGGAGGCGAGTTGTTCGTAGTCGAGATCGGTGTTGGGAACCTTGGCAAGGGCAGCCTCGAAGAGCAGCTTGCGACGGTTCAGGTCGGGGGGGGGAATGGCAAGTGCCCGCGGCAGCAGAGGGGAGCGGAGGATCGAGGCGTCGAGGTGAGCGCGGCTGGTCACTCCGAGCACACAGGCGAGGCCGGGTCGTTCGGCCACGGCATCGAGGAACCAGCGGAGGATGGCAATGGCCTGGGTGCGGAAGGGTGCCATGCCCTCTTCCCCGGCCACCGCCTCGAGCCGGTCCACGAAGATCACGGCCGGGGGAGCAGTGTTTCTGACGGCCGCCTCGACCACATCGAGCAGCCGCTCCGGTTTGAACACCATGTCGACTGAGACCTCGTTGACCGTCGCACCGGCGTTGGTGGCCGCTGCCGCCACCAATTCGGACTTCCCGCAACCGTGCGGTCCCTCGAGGATCACCCCGGCTACCCTCGGCAGGCCCCAGGCGGTGGGGAGATCTTGAGGAGAGGTGAGGAGAGCCAGCCAGCCGCTCAAAAGATCGAGCTCGGCGCCCAAGCCGGCCGTCAAAGCCTCCCGGGTGGTCGGACCGGTGGGCCCGGGCGGCGACGCCAGGTTGGGGAGCGGTCCATCCGAAGATGGCGGTCGCAGGGGAGGCGGCTCGGGCATCTCGCGGTCGAGGCGGGTGCCGAAACGGGTGGCGGCTCCGACCAAACCGGCGCCGTCGGGATCGACCCGAAGCAGGCGGAGCTCCACAGCCTCGGTCCTCTCCTCGAGATAGGAGTCGAGGACGACTCGGTCCCCGGTCGATAGCGGACGACCCTGCCAGGCCCGCAGGAGGTGCTTGGGATCGGCCGGAAGGGCGTCGGCGTCGACGACCACCTGGGAGGCCGTGGCGAGGACGGACCGGGTCACTTCGATGCTCTGGCCGGGAGAGACCCCTCCGTTGGACTGGGCCAGCGGACCCAACTGGATGGCGGACGGTTCGGCCGTCTGGCCTCCCCGCACGAGCACGTGTGTCCGGCCAACCTTGACCACCCCCCCCGAGGGGAGACCCAATGCCTTGAGGAGGGTGGCGTCGGCCTTGGCCACCGGATCGGCGCCGGGTCGGACGATGAAACGCATCGATGACCAAGGTTAGGGGGCGGCCTGCTTGGCCAGGCGGGGCAAGGGGGCGGCGGGGAGGCTGAACTCACCCTCCACGTCGATCACCCGTACCGCACCGGCGTGGATCCACTGCCAGATGAGGTGAGCCTCCTCGGCGGCCTCGACGGAAGGCGGAACGGGAACCCCATCGTCTTTCCGTTGCGGTGCCGGCCGGAGGGGGGGGTGAGTTCCCTCCCTCCAGGTCAGGGCGAGGCGACCGTGGTCGATCAGGACATGGTCCCCGGCCCCACTCTCCAATTCCATCAAACCGGCCCGGTTGAGTGCCTGCCAGGCCCGACGCCGCTCGAGGGCGCGGGCCAGCGATCGATGGCGGTCACGTGCCCAGGCGGCCTCCTCGTATCGTTGGGTGGAGGAAAGTTGTTGCATCTTCTTCTCGAGCGGATCGAGCAACAGTTCCGGGCGGACCTCCAGACCCTCGATCAGTCGACTGGTCACCTCCTCGTAATCAGTTTCCGAAAGGGTGCCGTCGCATGGGCACAAAGCCACCCCCAGTTGCGCCGGTACGCATCGAGCGGTGCGGCCGCCCGCCTTCCCCGAGCAACGCCGGATCGGCAGGGCGTCCCACACCGCTGCCAGCACCGATTCGGCCCCCTGCCGGCTCCGGAAAGGTCCGAGGTACTGGCCGGGAGGGCGGCAGGTGCGCACCATGGACAGCCGAGGGAAACGCTCATTGGTCAGCTTCAGCCAGTGTGACGCCTTGGGTTGGCGGGACCGCCGGTTGTAGCGGGGTTGGTGGAGGTTGATCATTCGGATTTCGGTGATCTCGGCCTCCAAGTTGGTGGGGCAGGAAACGTGTGTGATCGAAACCAGCTCACGAAGCATGTTGCCGACCGAGCGGCGTTCGTCGCCATAGAAGTAGGAGCGGACCCGATTGCGCAGGTTGGTGGCCTTCCCAACGTAGATGACCGAGCCGGTCTGGTCCAAGAACATGTAGACGCCGGGCCGGCGGGGTAGCTCGTCGGCGAGGTGGATCTTCGAGTAAAAGGGGGACCCTTGGGCGGTGGGCAACTCGAGCAGGTCGTCGAGGGCTGTGACACCAATGGTGCCGGCGATCTCGAGCAGGGCGAAGAAAACGTGGGCGGTGGCGCGGGCATCGGTGAGGGCGCGATGGTCCGGCGTCACCGGAGATCGGAAGTGATAGGCGAGGCTGGCGAGCTTTAGGTTGTGAACGTCGGGTCTGATCAGGCGGCGGGCGAGCGCGGCGGTGTCGATGGAGCGGTTGGGAAGGCGCCCATACGAGAGCCGGAGGGCGGCGGCGTTGAGAAAGCCGAGGTCGAAACGGACGTTATGACCGACGACGATCGAGGCGCCGAGAAACTCGAGGAAGGCCGGCAACACCCCTTCGATCTGGGGGGCCGCCGTCACCATCGCCGTCGTGAGTCCGGTGAGGACCGTGATGAAGGGCGGTATGTCGGTACCGGGATTGACGAGGGAGTGGAAGGAACCGGTCGACTCGCCCCCAACGTACTTCACAGCTCCGATCTCGGTGATGGAGCAGTCGCGGGGCGAACCCCCGGTGGTTTCGAGGTCGAGTACGCAGAACGGCACCTCGAAAAGGGGAGTGCCCAAGTCTTCGAAGGTCTTTTGCCGTGGTGCGAGCGACAGGTTCACCGGCCCCTCCTTGGCGAGAAGGCGCAGGGCTCCCGGCCCCCGCCGCTGGATCCGAGCGCGAAAACCTAGACGAACAGGTGTTCGATGTCAAAGACCGCCGACAACGCCGAGTGAGCGTGCCTGCCTACCCAATGGGCGATTGCTCGTTGCCAGCTTCGGCGGCTCTTTGGCGGACCGCCTCGAAAAGGGTGAGGGCGGCTGCCACTGCGGCATTGAGGGAGTCGGTGGCGCCGGCCATCGGGATCCTCACCACTTGGTCGGCGGCGTCGAGCCAGGGTTCCGAGAGTCCGTACTGCTCACTCCCCACCACGACGGCCACCCCCTCTCGCAGTTCGGCTTGCCAGAACGTCAGGCCAGCCTCCGGCGAGGTCGCCACGATCTTGATGCCGGCACCTCGCAGCCACGGGACAGCCTCGGCGGTCGAGGTCACCGCCAGCGGTACGGTGAAAAGCATGCCGACCGAAGCACGGACCACGTTGGGGTTGAAAGGGTCGGTGGTGGGGTCGCATACCACCACCGATGCTCCGGCGGCGTCAGCGGTGCGGAGCATGGTGCCGAGATTGCCGGGCTTCTCAATCCGCTCGGCGACCAGGAGGAGTGAGTCCCGGCGGAGCGGTACCCGATCGAGGCCGGTAGGAAACTGCCGGACCACACCCAGCAGGCCCTCGGGCCGGTCGCGGTAGCTGATCTTGCGGAAAGCCGCCTCCGACATCTCGATGACCGTGGTGCCACTGGCCGCCAGCGCCGTCGTTACCTCCGGTTCGTGGCGGCCCAGGTAGAGCGGTGGGCAACAGAAGAGCCGCTCGACGTCGGCGCCGGCTTCGAGCGCTCGGCGGACCTCCCGAAACCCTTCCACCAGGAATGTGCGGGTGCGGTCCCGGTGGCGGCGGTCGCGGAGGCGCACGACTTCCTTGACGATGGGGTTGGAGACCGACGTGATCGGCGGGCGCCACGAGGACCTGCCCCCCCCCTCAGCCCTGGTCAAGAATCGGACCCGGTCACCTCGTGGTAGGCCCTCTCGAGACGCCGGCGAGCTCTATGAAGCGAGACCCGAACGGCCCCGGCCGCCGCACCCTGACGGTTGGCGATCTCGTCGTAGGAAAGACCCACCACCTCGCGTAGCCAGAGGAGCTCGCGATCCCGCGGGGAGACCTGGTCGAGGGCCCGCCGTATATCGCTGTGATCCTCGGCAGTCTCCAACCGATCGCCGGGGAGCTCGCCAGCTACCGTCATCGGCTCGATGACCGAATCGCGGTGCCTTCTACGAAGCATCCCGCGAAACCTGTTCCTGGCGATCGCCCAGAACCAAGCCTCAAAGGCTGCCGGGTCGCGCAACCCACCGAGGCCGCCGACGATGGCCTCACAGGCGTCGGCGGCCAGATCCTCGGCGTCGCTGCGGGTGAGGCCCAGCCCTCGATAGAAGGACGCCAGCTTGGGGTAGCCGGCGGCAAGGATTTCATGCAACGCGGTGCGGTCACCGTGGGCGGCACGTTCAACCTCGAGGAAGCCGGGTGGCCAGCCGAAGGCGGTAGCGGAACGGACCGGGTTAGGACGTTGCCGGGATTGGCCAGGCATCGTCCTCAGATTACGCCAACTATTGGTTACCGCCAGAGGCGCTTTGTCCGGAACCTCGGTCGGTGGGCGGCGTTCCTGGATTGTTGGTCTGCCCGGGTGGCTCCTTGTCCTGGGCCGCTATGACTACATCGGCAGCCTGCTTGCGGAGTTCGGCGGCTGCATCGCTGGCATCCCCGGGGTCTCCGGTCTTGGCCGCCTCCACCACCTTGGCGGCCAGATCGACCAACTGGTTGGTTTCCTCGTGAAGGACCGCAGTCTGAGCCTGACCGGGGGCAGCGTCGGCATTCAA
>CAYUKI010000010.1:0-6255 GCA_964445235.1 uncultured Acidimicrobiia bacterium
CCATGGGGCGGCCATGGTCTCGGTGCGGCCTCCCATCGAATTGGCCGGGCCGGCCGAGGCCCCCTACTCGGTGCCCTACACCGGCGGGATCCCCCAGTCCGAGGTAGAGCTGACCGTTCCGGTGCCTTTCAATGACCCCGACCATCTCCGCCGGCTGCTGGCAGCTCGCAACGACGTGGCGGCGGTGATCATCGAGCCGATCATGCTCAACATCGGGGTCGTGTTGCCCAAACCCGGATACCTCGAGGCTGTGCGCGAGATCACCAACCAGCACAACGTCTTGCTCATCTTTGACGAGGTCAAGACCGGAGTGACCATCGCCGCCGGAGGTGTGGTCGAGCATTTCGGCGTGGTGCCGGACCTGGTCTGCCTGGCCAAGGCCATCGGGGGGGGGACTCCTATTGGGGCCGTGTTGGGTCGGGCCGACGTGATGGAGCTAATCGCCAAGTCGAAGGTCAAACAGTTGGGAACGTTCAACGGCAATCCTCTGTCGATGGCGGCGGCCAAGGCCTGCCTGACCAAAGTGCTGACCGGCGAAGCCTACGACCGTCTCGAACATGCCGACAAACGCCTCCAGGAAGGCTGCGGCGCTGTCATCGAGCGATACGGTCTGCCTGCGTACACCGCCGGGGTGCGGGCCAAGGGTTGTGTCATGTTCGCAACCGAGCCGATCACCGACTACCGAAGCTGGGCCCAACATTTCGACGACGACCTCAACTATCTCGGCTGGCTCTATCACATGAACAATGGGGTCTTCATGGCGCCCGGCGGCGACGAGCAGTGGACGCTCTCCATCGCTTTGAGCGATGAGGAGATCGATCACTACGTCGCGGTGTTCGACGAGTTCGCAAGGGACATCACCCGTCGCTGAGGTATCCGGTTGGGCCCGCTGCCAAGCCGGAGGTGGTGGAACGGGAGTGGTTTCGTGGGCTTAGGAGATGGATTGATTCCTACAATCAGCCCCAGTGGCGGCGACCGCCACGAGACAAACCAACAATGGAGGAACCTGTGAAGGTGGCACGAATTGGTCGGCGTGGCAATGCCGAGGCGATCTTGGCGGTTCTGGCCGCTCGGGGGATCGACCGACGGCAATTCCTGCAAAGGATGGGGGCGGCTGGGGTACTGGCCATCGGGGGGCCGGCTCTCCTGGCGGCCTGCGGTGGCGGCGAGGGCAGCGAGAGCACTGCCAGTACCCCCTCCGAGCTTTTCGTCGACAACTGGATCGAGTACATCGACATCGACGAGGCCGGCGGCTATCCGACCATCCTCAAGTTCACGCAAGCGACCGGGATCGAGGTCAACTACGCCGAAGGTGTCAATACCAATGAGGACTGGTTCGGCAAGTACCAGCCGCAGCTGGCCGCCGGCCAGCCCATCGGGATCGACGTGGCGATGATCACCGACTACATGGCAGCCAAGATGATCAGGCTCGGATATCTCGAGAAGATCGATAAGGCCAACGTTCCCAACGCCGTCAACCTGGTCGACGCCCTCAAGAGTCCCAGTTTCGACCCCAACCGCGACTACACGCTGCCGTGGCAGTCCTACTTCACCATGATCGGCTACGACATCGACCAGACCGGAAGGGAGCTGACCAGCGTCAGCGACCTGCTCGACCCGGCGTTTGCCGGCAAGGTCGGACTGCTGGAGGGTTACACCGACACCGTGCCCTTCTTCCTACTCATGCAAGGCAAGAACCCGGACACGGCCACGGTCGACGAGTGGGTGGCCGCCTCCGATGACATCAAGAAGGCCATCGACTCTGGTCAGATTCGCGACGTATACGGAAACGACTACTTGGATGCCCTTCTCAACGGGGACCTGGCTGTCTCGCTGGCCTACTCGGGCGACATCATCGCCAACCAAGCCGATAATCCGCAGCTCCGGGCCCTCTTCCCCATCGAAGGCTTCGTGGTGGGGACCGACAACATGCTGATCCCCAAGGGCGCCGCCAACAAGGCCGGGGCCGAGAAGTGGATGAACCACTACTACGACCCCGTCATTGCCGCCGAACTGGCGGCGTTCATCTCGTACATGAGCCCGGTGAACGGAGCCCGCGAGGCGATGGAATCCGTCAATCCGTCCCTCGTGAACGACCCTTTCATATTCCCCGACGAAGCGACCCTGGCCAAGGCTCACATTGCCCCGGTCTTCACCGAGGAAGAGGAGAACGCCGTCAACGAGGCCCTGGCCGCTGCCATGGGGGTCTGAGGTGGCGGTCGATGAGCCTCCGGCGGTAGAGCTCGAAAGAGTCACCAAGCGGTTCGTCGACTTCACGGCCGTTCATGAACTGAACCTTCAGATCGGCGAGAACCGTTTCTTCGCGTTGCTAGGGCCGTCTGGTTGTGGCAAGACCACCACGTTGAGGATGGTCGGTGGCTTCGAAGAGCCCACTTCGGGGACCATTCGCCTGCACGGCGAGGATGTCACCGGCACCAAGCCCTTCAAACGACCGGTGAACACCGTCTTCCAGAGCTACGCGCTGTTTCCGCATCTGAGCATCGCCGAGAATGTGGCTTTTGGGCTGCGTCGAAAGGGAGTGGAGGACTGGGAGGTCAAGTCGAAGGTGGGGGCAATGCTCGAACTGGTCCAGCTCTCTCAGTTCGCCGATCGCAGGCCGCGCCAGCTTTCCGGTGGCCAGCAGCAACGGGTCGCCCTGGCTCGAGCCCTTGTCAACCATCCGCGGGTGCTCCTGCTCGACGAGCCGCTGGGCGCCCTCGACTTGAAGCTTCGCAAAGAGATGCAGATCGAGTTGAAGCGCATCCAGCAAGAGGTTGGAATCACCTTCGTCCACGTCACCCACGATCAGGAAGAAGCGATGACCATGGCCGACACGATCGCCGTGATGAACCGAGGCAGGATCGAGAGGATGGGCGAGCCGACCACCATCTACGAGGATCCCCAGACCATGTTTGTGGCCGGGTTCCTGGGTGCCTCCAATCTGATGGAGGTCGACGTGGTGAGCGACATCGAGGGGAAGGCGGCTCTACCCGGCGGGATTCCGGTTCATGTTGGACCGGGAAAGCTGACAAGAGGAGAGCGGCAGGTCAGCTTGGGGGTCCGTCCCGAGAAGCTCCGGCTCTTCGATCCGGCCGAGCAGTCCCTCCCCTCCAACGTTATCGACGGCAAGGTCACCGATGCCTCGTTCATCGGTGTTTCCACCCATTACCTAGTCATGACCCAGCCGATCGGCGAGGTGGCGGTCATGGCGCAGAACCTAGGCGATCACCGCTTCGGGCCCGGCGATGCCGTCAAGGTGGGATGGCAGCCCGAGCATGTCTTCGTTGTGCATCAGCAGGCATGACGGCTATCACCGCACCCCCTCCGCCGGCTGCTACCAGCGAGGCGGCTGCGCGGGCGGCTCGCCGCCGGCGCCGCGCTCCCTACCTGTTGTTGGCACCCGGTCTCTTGTGGTTGGTGGCGTTCTACGTGGTCCCCTTGACTCAGCTGCTTCGCACTTCGCTCCAGACCGGCACCCTGGAGACTGGCTACCGGTTCACCTGGGAGTGGAGCAACTACGCCGAGGTGTTCACCACCTATCGGGGCCAGTTCTTGCGGTCACTCGGCTATGCGAGTGCCGCCACCCTCATCACGCTGGTGATCGCTTACCCCCTGGCCTACACCATTGCCTTCCGCGGAGGTCGCTACAAGAACCTTTTCCTGGTCCTGCTGCTGATGCCCCTCCTCACCCCGTTCCTCCTTCGCACCTTGGCCTGGCGGATCATCCTCGCCGATCAGGGAGTGGTGGTGGAGGCGTTGAAGTCCATCGGCTTCCTCCCCTCGAACGGCCGGTTGCTGGCCACGGGGTGGGCGGTGGTGGCGGGAATCGTCTACAACTTCCTCCCCTTCATGGCACTTCCCATTTACGTTTCGCTGGAGAAAATCGAGCGGAACCTTCTCGAAGCCGCCAACGATCTCTACGCCACCCCGGCCACCTCATTCTGGAAGGTGACCTGGCCTCTCTCGCTTCCCGGTGTCATATCCGGGACGCTGCTGACCCTGATCCCGGCGGCGGGTGATTACGTCAATGTCTCGCTGCTGGGCAACCCCCAACAGGCGATGATGGGCAACGTCATCCAAAACAAGTTCCTGTCGATCCTCGACTACCCGGCCGCCGCCGCGATCTCCGTCACCCTGATGGCAGCCATCGTCCTTCTGGTGATCTTCTATGTCAGGTCCGTGGGCACCGAGGAGTTGGCCGGTTGACCACGGCCGCCCCCCCCAAGGCTCCTCGTTCCTGGAAGCGCTGGATCCTTCCCACTTACCTCGGTCTCGGCCTCGTCTACCTGTTCATCCCGGTGTTGGTGGTGATCGCGTTCTCGTTCAACGACCCCCAAGGACGCTTCAACGTCACCTGGGTGGGCTTCACCCTGAAACACTGGCTCGACCCCTTCAAAAACGCCGAGATCCCCAAGGCATTGGCGACCAGTCTGGGGCTGGCCTTCGTCTCCTCCCTGATCGCCACCGTGCTCGGCACGTTGATCGCCCTGGCCCTGGTCCGGTATCGATTCAAAGGACGATCGGCCACCAACCTCCTGCTATTCCTTCCGATGGCGTCACCGGAAGTGGTGTTGGGGTCTTCACTGCTCGCCCTGTTCGTTCTGCTCGGGGTCGCTCCCGGCTTCACGACGCTGCTGGTTGCCCACATCCTCTTCATCATCTCCTATGCGGTGGCGACTGTCCGCGCCCGTATCGTCGGGTTCGATCGCCATCTTGAAGAGGCGGCCATGGACCTCTATGCCGACGAGTGGCAGACCTTCCGTCGAGTGACCCTGCCAATGATCATGCCGGGGGTGTTCGCCGCTTTCCTGCTCGGTTTCGCCCTTTCCTTCGACGACTTCGTCGTCTCCAATTTCAATTCGGGGTCGGTGCAGACGTTCCCGCTCTATGTGTGGGGCGCCGCCCGCCGCGGTATCCCCCCCCAGGTCAACGTGTTCGGAACCGCTATCTTCGTGATCACCATGATCGCCATGTTCATCAACCTCCGCATCTCGCGTCGCGCCCCCACCTAGTACCCCGCCCCACCCCTCCTCATTGACCGGTTTCCCACCCTTCTGGCGCGCCAACTACGACCTATAGGTCGTCGTTGGCGCGCCAGAAGCGGTTTGGGGGGGGGCCTGACCGCGCTCGGCGGCGGTCCGTACCGCCTCGGCGTAGAAGGCGGCCAGCTTCTGCTTCACGATCCAAGGTTGGTACCAGACCTCATCCTCCCAGAGGACGAGGACGATGAAGCCGTCCTGCTGGTACCCGGCGATGCGGTCCTCGTCGCTGCGTCTATCGAGGAGCATCCCATGATGGCGACGCGACATGATCTCGATCAGGGCGAAGGCGAAATCACCAAGGACGAAATCCACTCGTCCATCCCACGAGACGCCTCCGACGTTGACCTGACGTCGGAGGCAGATCCCGGATTGGCTGGCCAGCTGCTCGGCCCGGCGTTCAGTCCCGCTGCCGGGGGGCTCCTGGTCGGGAGGGCGCTCGTCAAGCAGAATGCGGATCAACGCAATCCCGTTGCGCCCTCGCTCAGCCAGCTTGGGGAGAAGGTCATGCAGGGACCGATAAGAACCGAGGCCCATGGCTGCCATGTTGTCGAGGGCTCTTTCGGTACGACGGGGGCTGACCGTTCCGGCGAGGAGGAAGATGGTGAGAGTCGGGGAGGTCACCGGCATTCCTCCGAGGCTGGCGAGGTGTTCAGCGGGTAATGCCCGGTGGAAGTGGATCACGGCCAGACGGGATCTGATCCGGGCGCCTTGATGGGGAACCGTGACGTGGATCCGACCATCGAGGTCGAAACCTGGTATGCCCCACCAGGCCGCCGCCGATCCGTGCGATAGGACGGCTCCAGGCGGTGCGTCAAGAACGCCGGCCATCGCTCTCTGCTCTCGGCTGTGCGGAGCTCCGAGCAGACGCAGAACCTCCGGACTGAGAGGTTCGAGCTGACGCTTTCCCACCCGATGAGCGATGGCATCACCATCGATGCCAGCTGCATGAAGTTGGTTGCGGCCCACCAACCCGTATTGGGCAGCGGTGAGGTCGCGGATGACGTCGTCGATCTCCATGGGCAGAGCGTGCACCCGATTCGGCGAGAGGTCTAGCCCCTTGACAACGGCCAGGGCGGACCTACTCGCCAACCCCTAGGCCATCCCCCTCTCCCACGACCCCTCACACTCCAGTCCACCCCCCCCCAAACCCCTACAGGCGCGGCCCCCACCCCCCCAAAAAGGGGAGTAGGGGGCGCCAAAAACCCCCAAACAG
>CAYUKI010000010.1:6265-18090 GCA_964445235.1 uncultured Acidimicrobiia bacterium
GGCGCGCCAAAACAGGCCAAAACAGGCCAAAACAGGCCAAAACAGGCCAAAACAGGTAAGTACAGGCCGACCTCAGCGGGCGAGTTTGCGCTCGGCCATCCCGTTGAGTACTTCGAGGACCACCCGGTTGGCCAGGTAGGCGGTGATCTCCCCGGGCCCGTCGTAGGGGGGGGAAACCTCGACAACATCCGCACCGAGCACGTTGACGTCTTTGGCCAGGCGGCGCACTGTGTCGAGGAGCTGCCGGGAGGTCAAGCCTCCCGGTTCGGGGGTGCCGGTTCCCGGCGCCATCCCCGGGTCGACCACGTCGATGTCGACGGAGATGAATACGCCCCGGGCGCCCTCCGAGACTTGAGCGACGGCCTCGTTCACGACGGTCCGCAACCCTCTCTCCTCGATCTCATTCATCATGTAGAAGCGCATCCGCTGCTCACGCATCCAGGCGATGACGTCGGGCTCAGGCCAATAGCCGCGCAGACCGATTTGCACGAACCGGTGCCCGGGAATCGCACCAGATTCGATCAGCCTCCGCATCGGAGTCCCATGCCCGTACAGGTAACCGTTCTGCAGGTTGCCGGTGTCGGCGTGAGCGTCGAAGTGAACGAGGCCGACGTCGCCAAACCCGTGCACGCGTGCCACCCCGGTGGCGTTGGGGTAGGTGATGGTGTGATCGCCCCCCAACACGATCGGCACCGCGCCCGAACGAGAGACGGTCTCGACCGCGTCGGCGATGCGTCGGATCGACTCCTCAATTTGGCCGGGCACCACGTAGACGTCGCCGATGTCGACCACTCCCAGCGCCCCCAGGGCGTCGATGCCGGTCGGCAGGTGGGGCCGGTAACCATCCATGGCTCCGTAGTCCGCCTCGCGGATCGCTTTCGGTCCGAAGCGGGCTCCCGGTCGGTAAGTGACCCCCCAATCGAAAGGAGCGCCCACGATGACGGCGCCCGCCCCAGCGATCTCATCGATTCGCTTGGCGGGCACCCCCAAGAAGGATTGTCGGGAGGCGAACCTCAGATATTCGGCGCTGGCGAAGGGGATCTGCCGGGCGCGCTCTTCGTAGGGGACGTGCATCGTTGGTCAGGCTAGAAGCCTCAAGCAACAGAGTCGGCCAACGGCTTCGCCTTCCCCACCCGCCGAGCCAGACGGCTCCCCGCCTCGAACAGGCGGCATAAGCTGCGTCGGTGGCCAAAGCCGTTCTCCCCACCGGAACGATCACGTTCCTGTTCACCGATATCGAAGGGTCGACCAGACATCTTCAGATCCTCGGGCCCGCCTGGAAGGAGGTGGTCGAACAGCACGATCGAATCCTGCGCGAGGCCTTTCATTCCCACCAAGGAGTCGAGGTTTCCACCGAGGGAGACGCCTTCTTCGTGGCCTTCACCACCGCGTCGGCGGCTCTGTCGGCGGCCATCCAAGCGCAGCGAGCATTGGCCGCCGCCCCCTGGCCCGGCGAACCAGTACGGGTTCGCATGGGTATGCATACCGGGGAGGGAGTGTTGGGTGGAGACAACTACGTCGGCATCGATGTCCATCGGGCGGCCCGCATCGCCTCGGCCGCCCACGGCGGGCAGGTATTGGTGTCGGCGGCCACCAAGGCCCTGCTCGGAGACTCTCTGGCGACAGAGTTCACCCTGCGAGACCTGGGAGAGCATCGACTCAAGGATCTCTCGCATCCCGAACGGCTCTACCAGTTGGTAGGGGAGGGGCTTGCCGAGCGTTTTCCCCCGCCGCGGGGATTGTCGGGATCGCCCAACAACCTGCCCGTTCAGCTCACCAGCTTCATCGGCCGGGAAGGCATGGTGGCCACCATCATGGACCACATCGGTCGCCATCGACTGGTGACCCTGACCGGGCCGGGAGGAACCGGCAAGACCCGCCTGGCCCTCCAGGTTGCCGCCGGGTGTCTGGACAGCTTTTCCGACGGCGTCTTCTTCGTGCCTCTGGCGGCCATTACCGAGCCAGAGGTGGTCATGCCCACCGTCGCCGCCAACCTCGGCCTGCCTCCAATCTTTGGTAGCGCGGTCGAACGTATCGGCGACTATCTGTCGGGCAAGAGCTTCCTATTGGTCCTCGACAACCTCGAACAGGTCGTCGCGGTGGCACCCGATGTCGCCGAGCTGCTGGCGCTGGCCCCCACCATCCGAGTTCTCACCACCTCCCGCGCTCCCCTCCGGGTGAGCGGCGAACAAGAGGTTCCGGTGCCGACGCTGCCCGTCCCGGTGGTGAGTTCACGCGGCGACCTGAAAGAAATCGCCGACCTGGACTCCGTGGCGATATTTATCGAACGAGCCATGGCCGCGCGGCCCGACTTCCGTCTCACCGAAGCCAACGCCGAAGCGGTCGCCGAGATCGTCACCCGCGTGGATGGATTACCGCTGGCGATCGAGTTGGCCGCCGCCCGAGTCAAATTATTCAGCCCAGAGGCGATGGTGCGCCGGCTGGGAGACCGGTTGGCATTGCTCACCGGAGGCGCCCGCGACCTTCCCTCCCGTCAGCAAACGCTCCGAGGGGCGATTGCCTGGAGCTACGACCTGCTCGACTCCGACCAACGGACGGTGTTCGAGCGGCTCTCGGTGTTCGCTGGGGGGGGGTATCTCGATCAGATCATTCCCGTCGTTCAGGAGGGCTTGGGTGTCGAGCCGCTCGAGGCCATCTCCCATCTGGTCGATCACTCGCTCATTGCCAACCTCGAGGGCCGCTTCACCATGTTGGAGACGATTCGCGAATACGCCTCCGAACGATTGGCGGAGCGAGGTGCCTCGGCGGTTCGGGCCCAGCATGCCGAGGTGTATGCCCAATTGGCCGAGGAGGCCTCGCCCCATCTGACCCGTACCGAGCAGAAGAAATGGCTCGATCGCTTGGAGGGCGATCACGACAACCTGCGAGCTGGCCTGGAGTGGGCAATCGAGAGCGGTAATGCCGACCTCGCCTGTCGCATGGGAGGGGCTTTGTGGAGGTTCTGGCAGTTACGGGGCTACGTGACCGAGGCGGTGGCGCGGCTGGACAGGGTGCTGGCTCTCTCGGGAAGCACCCCGGCCTTGCGCAGTCGCGCCCTGGAGGCGGCCGGAGGCCTTGCCTACTGGCAGGCCCGCCCCGCCGACGCCCACCACCATTACGCAGAAGCGCTGGCCATCGAAGAGGAGATCGGCGACACCTCCCGCATCGCCAACGCCGCCTACAACCTCGCCTTCCCGGTAGGACTGATCGAAGGCAGCGGAAAGGGCCTGGCTCAGGCCCTCCGGGCCCTCGACCTGTACCGGCAGGTCGGTGATCGCCATGGTATGGCGACCGCGGAATGGGGTCTGGGAACGATCACCATGCTCGGCGAGAGCTCCGTTGCCAACATGGGTCTCCGATTGGTGGATGCGGGGACTCCCGGCTTCCTGGCGGGCAAATCCCACTACGACACTGCGCTCGAGATTTTCAGCGGTCTCGACGACGCCTTTATGCTCGGATGGACCTATCGCATGCTCGGCTTCCTGGAAGAGCGCCTCGGCCATCTCGAAGCGGCCCGAGAACATATCGGAGCGGCGTTGCGCATCTTCGCACCGGTGCCCGACATCACCGGCGTGATCCTCCTGCTCCGCGACCTTGCACAGCTTGCCGTCACGGCGGGTCAAGACCACCGAGCGGTCACTCTGGTCGGGGCGGTGTCGGCCTTGGAGAAGCGGAGCGGCACCAGCCTGGTCGGGAGCGACATGTATCCGAATCAAATCGACGGCCTCTCCGCGGTCATCGATCGTCTCGATCCGGCCGAGGTGGAGAAGCTGTTTGCGAATGGGCGTTCCATGTCCATGGCCGCCGCCATCGACTACGCCCTGCAATGAACGTTCGCACCGCCACTTCCGACGACCGGGAGGTTGTGCTCGAGCTGGTTGCAGAGCTCCACGAGTTCGCCGGATACTCGTTCGACGCATCTGTGCAACAAGCGGTAGAAGAGCTGGCCGCCCGCCACCGGTGGGGCGTCATCCTGCTCGCCCACCAGAACGACCAATCGGTCGGCTATGGAGCGGTCTGCTATGGGTTCTCGGTCGAGTTCGGGGGGCGCGACGCCTTCATCGACGAGCTGTACGTTCGTCCGTCAGCTCGCGGCCGAGGTGTCGGTCGGGCCCTCCTCGAAGAGATGATCGGCCATTGCCGCGTTCAAGGGATCCGCGCCGTCCATCTCGAGGTCGACCACGGCAACGACCGGGCGGCGGCTCTCTACGAACGACTCGGTTTCGAACGCCAGGACTCCGCCATCATGACCATCGAACTCGACTGAACGCCGGGGCGCCCCCGACCGGTGAATCCCAAAAGTTGAGAAATACTCAGGTCGGCCTCAAGTTTGTCCTTGACTTTATTCAAGTTGCCTTTAACTTTATTGATCAATGGACCGGTGGACCGATCAACTGAACGAGGAAGACGTGGCGTTTCTGAAGCGGTTCCTGCTGGCCTCGGGAACGTTGAAGGAATTGGCAGCGGAGTACGGGGTGTCCTACCCGACCATCCGCCTGCGGCTCGATCGACTGATCGAAAAGGTCAGGGTGCTGGATCAGGTGGGCCAGGTCGACCGGTTCGAGCAAAGGTTGCGAACGGCATATGCCGACGGTCGCTTCGACCAGGGCACCTTCGGCGAGTTGATGACCGCCTATCGCAAAGAGATGGAAAAGGAGAAGACGAGATGAAAGCCAGATGGCTGGCCGGGCTGATGATGGGGATCGTGCCGGCGATCCTGCTTACGGCGTGCGACTCGACTGCGACGGAGGACGAGGCTGTGGCGCAAAGGCCGGGCGTGCCGCATCCGTCCGTGCAGGCGACCCACGTCCACGCCACCGAAGGAGGCACCTACCCGGTGGCGCAGTTCGCCGACCCTGTCGTTGCCCAGCCCGGGTACGCGGTCACTGGCCACGTCACCTTGGAGGCGGTCGAAGGGAGCGGGTATCTCGAGATGTGGTCGGTGTTCCCCGACGGCAGCCGCTTCTTCTCCCGGACCCTGGCGACCGAAGGACCCATGCGGGCGCTGACCGGCTCGGGATCCTGGGACTTCGAGCTGCCGCTCTTCTTGGAAGGGGCCACCAGCCCGCCCAACCTGCTCGAGATCAACGTGGTCCTACCCGGCGCCGGCGACGTGTGGGTGGAGAACCTGGCACTGGCGTCCCTCAACGATCTGAGCGCTGCCCAAGGCGCCCCCAACGGCACTCTGTGGGGCTGGGCGGGGGCGGCCCTCGGTACCGTCGGTGCGCTAATCGGCGGTCTCTCCGGTCGGTTGAAGGCCCGCCGCTTTGTGCTCGGAACTCTCACCGCCATGGCCGCGTTGGGTCTCGTTCTCTTGGTGATCGGGACGGTGGTTTGGCTGCGGACCGGATCGGTCGGCGAGGCTTATGGGTTCCTACTGATGGGGGTCATCGCCGCTGCCGTGGGGGCCGGGTCTCTGCCGTCGATCCGCCGCCGATACGCCGACAACGAGATGCGCCGGATGCAGGCAATGGACGTTGCCTAACCGGGAAACGCTCCCCGGCGGCCGGCGCTCTCGACATGGGCCAGAATGAGGTCGTGACCAAGATCCACGGCGGGCAGGTCATCGCCCGGGCGCTCAAAGCCGAAGGCGTCGATGCCATCTTCACCCTGACCGGTGGTCACATCCTCCCCATCCTCGACGGTTGTCAGCAGGAGGGTATGAGGATCGTCGATGTCCGTCATGAGCAGGCCGCCGCTCACGCTGCCGAGGCATACGCGCGGCTGACCGGCCGATTGGGGGTGGCGGTGGTCACCGCCGGCCCGGGGGTGACCGACGCCATCACCGGGGTCGCCAACGCTTGGTACTCCCGGACGCCCATGCTCCTCATCGGCGGCCGGCATCTCACCCGCCAGGATTCGAAGGGCGGGCTGCAGGAGATGGACCATCCCCGCCTGTTCGGCTCCATCACCGCCTGGGCGGGAACCGCCTGGCAGGTCAACCGGCTGGCCGAATACGTTGCCACCGCCGCCCGCCACGCTTTCGGCGGCCGCGGTGGACCGGTCTTCCTCGACGTACCGATGGACGTCCAATTCGAGGAGATCGACGAGGCGGCAGTGACCTGGCCCCAGGGGACTCGCAGCAATCAACCACAGGGGGTCGGCTCGGAGGCGTTGAGTGCCATCATCGACGCCCTTTGTGTTGCCGAGCGGCCGGTCATCTTCGTCGGGGTGGGACGGCGAGACGGACGCCCCAACGGCCTTGGAGAGTTGGCCGAGGCGCTCTCGGCACCCACCTACCTGAACGCCCGAGCCCGCGGCTCGTTGTCGTATGGGCATCCGCTGTTGGGGAATCACGCCCGTTCGATGGCCTTCGCCGGAGCCGATCTCATCCTTGCCCTCGGGGTGGATTGGGACTTCCGCACCAACTACGGCGAGCGGGTCGCATCCACCGCCACCGTCATCCACGTCGATGCCGACGCCGACCGGATCGGCTGGAACCTCGGGGCGACCATCGGAGTGGTGGCCGATCCGATGGTGGTGGTCGACCAACTGCTTGAGGCGGCGGCCAAATTCACGCGGCCGGGGATCACGGCATGGGCGGAAGAGGTGATGGCGGCTGACGCCGCCAAGCAGCAGGAGATGGAGGCGGCCGCTGCGGCCGACTCAACTCCGGTGGATCCCCACCGTTTCGCCAAGGAGGTGGCCGCGTTCTTCGGCCGCGAATCGATCGTCGCGGTCGACGGAGGCGACATCGTCTCGACGACGGCGCGCTGGCTTCAGATCTCCCAACCCGGCCACGTCCTCGACCCCGGACCGTTCGGCACGCTCGGAACAGGAGTGCCGTTCGCCATCGCCGCCAAGGTGGCGTACCCCGACAAGCTGGTCGGGATCGTTTTCGGGGACGGGGCGTTCGGTTTCAATGGGTTCGAGTACGACACCCTGGTGCGGCTGTCGTTACCTGTCGTCGGCGTGATTGGGAACGACGGAGTCTGGAGCAACATCAAGACCTTCCAGCGCTTCATGTATCCCGATCGCTTGGTCGCCACCGATCTCGGGGTGAGACCCTACGACCAGATGGTGACGGCGCTAGGCGGCTACGGCGAGTTCGTCGATGCGCCCGAAGAAATCCGGCCGGCGTTGGAACGGGGCCGGGCCTCGGGGCGGCCGGCATTGATCAACGTCCACATCGCCGAAACCATGCGGATGTCGTCCAACTACAGCCAGTGACCGCTCAGAGGACGGCGATTCCCAGCACCCCCACCGCCAGGCAGTAGGCGGCGAAGGGCCCGAGACCGCTTCGGCCTAGAAGGCGAAGAAGGATGGTGATGGCGACGTAGCCAGAGATGGCCGCAACTCCCAAGCCGACCCAGGTGGGTGGTGACGCCGCCCCCGTGCTCAACACCTTGCCACCCTCCAACACCCCGGCGGCGGCAATAGCGGGTATGCCGAGGAGAAAGCTGAACCTGGCCGCCTCCTTCAGATCCACCCCAAGCCCGGTTCCGGCGGCGATGGTCATACCCGAACGGGAGATTCCGGGCAGGATTGCCACCAACTGGGCGACGCCGATGAGCAGAGCGTCGAGGGGTTTGATCCCGGTCATTTGGCGGTTTCCGGGCCGAACGCGGCTGGCCACCAGCAACACCACTCCGGTGACCAGCACGAAGAACGCCACCAACCGGGGACTGTCCCCGAGCCGGTCAACCTCATCTGTGACGAAGAGAGCGAAGACCGCGGGAATGGTTCCCACCACCAACAGGCCGAGGGTGCGGCGAGCCATGGCGTCGGTGGGAAAGCGCAGCAACCAAGCGAGGTCACGACGGAAATAGGCCAGCACGGCGGCGAGCGTGCCGAGGTGGAGAAAGGCGGTGGTGGCGAGATCGGGGAGGCCGACCTCCCAACCGAGCTTGCTGAGGAAGGCGGGTACCAGGATCAGATGGCCATCGGACGACACGGGTAGGAACTCGGTCATGCCTTGGACCAAGCCCCAGATGATGGCGTCGAGCACCCCGAGACGATAGACCTCCTCAGCCTTCGACCAGCACTGCCACCCTTCCCTCCAGCACCGCCGGAGCCACCTCGACGGCGGCCTCGGGGGGTATCGCCACCGTTCCCCCCCCCGAGCCGAAAGGATCGGAGGATTCGGCAATGCTTACGACTAGCCCGTCATATTGCGTGCTGGCTTGGTCGGGATCGTCGGAGACCACCACAAGCCGGACCCGAGCGCCGGCATGAGCGCCGGTGGGAAGCGGCACCGACAGCACCAGCCAGCCGGGGGGCGGCGCCGAGAGGGTGGACAGGTCGGACGGCAGGAGCGGCTCCCCTGCCCAGAGGTCACGACCGGCCCGTCCGGCCGGTTCGACCGCCGGCAATAGGTCCGCAGGGACCTCGCGCCAGGCGATCGCATTCGTATTCAGCTCCGCACCGGCGGGGAGATCAGAGGCGAGAAAGGGGTGGCGGACGGTGTGGGCCGGCGCCAACTCCGCCCATAGCGCCCACACGATCAACAGCGACGCCGCCGCCCAGCGCCAATACGGTGGTCGTTGCAACCAGAACACCGGTCGAAGGTATCAGTACGGCGAGAGGGTCGGAAGGGGGTTGTCAGCCGACGGCGGTGGAGAGGGCCGTCGCACACTCGCAGGCGCGTTGGGTAACCGCAGCCTTGGGGATGAGACCCACGATGACCTGTTGGAGGGTGCCGAGGCTTTGGCCGAAAAGCTCGAGCACCTCGTGGTGGGTGACCGGGGGCCGATCTCCCTCCACCCCGGCGTCGTAGTCGGTGATCACTGCGATGTTGACGTAACAGATTTCCAACTCTCGGGCCAGCAGGGCCTCGGGGAGTTGGGTCATGTTGATCACCGTGCAGCCGGCCTGTGCGAACCATTTGCTCTCGGCGCGGGTGGAGAACCGCGGACCTTCGACGATGACCGTGGTGCCGCCGTCGTGGGCGACAGCTCCGGCTGCTCGACAGGCCTCCACGGCCAACGGTCTCAGCTCAGGGCAGTACGGGTCGGCGAACGAGACGTGCACCGTCTTGGGTCCGTCATAGAAGGTCGACGACCGCCCCCATGTCCGGTCGAGCAGTTGGTCGGGAACCACCAGATGGCCGGGCTCCAGAGCCGCGGCGAGACTCCCCGCTGCGCACGGGCCGATGATTCGCTCTACTCCGAGCTCCTTCATGCCCCATAGGTTCGCCCGGTAGTTGATGGCGTGCGGTGGGTATTGGTGCTGGCGGCCATGGCGGGGCAGAAAGGCGACATCGACCCCGGCCACGTTGCCGACCATGTAAGGCGCCGACGGGGAACCATAAGGGGTGTCGAGGAGCTCCTCGTGAGCGTCGTCGATCAGCTCGTAGAAGCCGGTCCCCCCGAAGACGCCGATCATTCGTCGGGTCCGGCCGAGGCCTTCGAAGGGGCGGGCTTGGCCCTGGCCTCGGAGGACTTCGAACCGTCGGGTGAACTGGAATCGCTCGGGGACTTGGAATCGCTCGACGACTTGGAATCGCTCGGGGACTTGGAGTCGGTCGAGGACCTTGAGTCGCTCGAGGACTTGGAATCGCTCGAGGACTTTGAGTCGCTTGATGCCTTGACGCTCGACGCCTTGCCGGTTGAACGGGAGTCGGTGGAGTAGAAGCCGGAGCCCTTGAACATTATCCCGCGGGGGTGGAAGACCCTTTGCAGGTCACCGCCGCATGCGTGGCGCTTGAGCGGCTTGGCCGAGAACGACTGCACGACCTCGAACTGCTCTCCGCAGCGTTTGCAGCGGTACTCGTAGGTGGGCATGTCCGATCGGCTCCGTGGCTTGGGGGTGGGATGATTCTACCCAACCCAGCGGCGGTTGATAGCTTGGCGGGCCTACGGCGGCCGGCCTGGTGATGGGGCATTTTGACCACGACGGTGAGATTTCCCATTAGAGTCGGTTAGGAGTGGGGCCGGTGGCCGATCCGAGCGCGACTGCAGCCGAATGGGTTGGCCACCTCCTCGTCAAGAAGAAGGAGGATGAGAGATGCGCATACGCAGTGTTCCTTTGTTAGTGGTGGCGAGTCTGATGGCATTAGCCCTGCCCGTCGCCGCAGCTCCCCCCGAGACCATCACCACCACCGAGCAGAACGTGGTGGCGACCTTCCCGGACGTGGTGCCAAGCTGTGGAGGTCGGTCTGGGGCGGATTCAACGACAACGGCGGCGCCGTGAACGGCACCTTCACCTTCAACGTGCACGGAACGTTCGAAGACGGGTCAAAATTCAAGAATCACGTGACCGAGCATTTCAATGTCACCCCGAACGGAGCTGAGTTCTTCTTCACCCACTGTCACGATTGACGGCAAGAACGATGAGCTGATGTGCCCGAGCCACCCAGGCCGGGTGGCTGGGGGCGCTCCGTAACGCTCGCTCGTGGTTTGGCCGATGAGCCAGCGTCGATAGGATCGGCCGCGGTGCCGATTCACTCGAATGTCGCGGGGCTCTCCGATGAGCGGGTCACCGCCATGCTGGGAGGCCTGCCGGCGGCCGTAGGCTACGAGGTGGTCATCAAACCGCTCCGGTATCGGCGTAGTCCACACCTGGCCGCCTGGACCGAGTTCGAAGCTAGACGCATCACCCTCCAGGTGCCCGAGCCGTTCCTCCCCTTCACCGAGACGGTCAGATACGCCGCCCGACGCCGACCCGGAAAGGCGCTCAGGTTCTCCTGGCTGAGCGAGGAAGTGGCTTTCTCAACCCCCCGCCAGGTTCTCCGCTTCCTCTATCTCCACGAGTGGATGCACTGGTATCTCCGGGAGCGACTGGGTCGGAAGGGCTTTGCCGAAACAGCTTGCGACCGTTTCGCGTTGCGCAATTATCTCCGGCGAGCGGTGGGGGTCGCCGATGCCAAGGTGGCGCTGGCGCGAGGTCGACAGCCCCGAAGGCATGGCGCTGCCGGCATGGCGTAGGGCGGTCGCCTCTAGACTTATTGCTCGGTGAAGTTCGTCGCCTTGCTCGCTGCCTATCTGATCGGCAGTGTCGACTTCGCGGTGATAGTGGCGAGGACCCGGGGGGTCGATATTCACTCTGTGGGGAGCGGCAACCCGGGCGCCTCCAATGTGCTCCGCACTCTCGGCAAGGTGGCGGCGGCCATGGTGCTGGTGGGAGATCTGACCAAGGGCTTGATGGCGGCGGCCTTCGGGTTCGTGACCGGCCGGTCGGTGGCCTGGGCCATGCTGGCCGGTTTGCTGGCCGTGATCGGCCACTGCTATCCGGTCTTCTACAAGTTCAAGGGCGGCAAAGGGGTGGCGACCGCCGCCGGTGTGGTGTTCTGGACCATGCCCGTCGTGTCGCTGGTCTTGGCGGCGGTGTGGACGGTGATCGTGCGGATCACCAAAACCGCTTCGATTGCCTCGCTTACCGTCGTCGTGCTTGCCCTTCCCGGCGCCCTGTGGTCGGGCTTGCGAGGTGCGGCCCTCTGGTGGCTGGCGGCGATCCTCGTCTTGGTCGCATACCGGCACCGTGGCAACATCTCGCGCATGGCGAAGGGCGCCGAGCAACGAGTCCCGACGTGAACGTCGAGGTTGCGGTCATCCCGGCGGCCGGCCGGGGAACCCGTATGCGACCGGCCACCCGAGTGGTCCCCAAGGCCCTCATCACCGTGCTCGACCGGCCCTCCATCCAATATGCGGTGGAAGAAGCGGCCAGGGCGGGGGCGAGCGAGGCGATCATCGTGGTGGACCTCGACGCCGGCCACCTGGTCCAACAGCACTTCCTCGGCGAGGGACGCCTGCCCGGGCTCGAGCACGTACGTGTCCGGCCGGTGATCCAGGAGGAGGCCTTCGGCCTCGGCCACGCTGTTTTCGAAGCGAGGGAGGCGGTCGGCGATCGCCCGTTCTTCTGCCTGCTGGCCGACAACATTGTTCATC
>CAYUKI010000011.1:0-305 GCA_964445235.1 uncultured Acidimicrobiia bacterium
TTGGCCGTGACGTTGAAGCACCGCCGGCAGGTCCCCACCTGGCGACGCAAGTCGATGATCGATTGGGCCAGACGCTCCGCATCGGCCTCGTCGATGGCCAGCAGATGAAACGCCAGCCGCTGCGCCGACCGGCGACCGATCCCCGGGAGACGGGCCAGCTCGTCGATGAGTCGTTGGACAGGTCCTTCGAACATCAGCGCACCCCCCCCCCTAACTCGTTCTGGCGCGCCAAACACCACCCAGAGGTCGGGGATGGACCGCCAAAAGGGTGGTGGGAATGGCGGGTGGCTTGGTGGGTGGGCGGG
>CAYUKI010000011.1:315-17818 GCA_964445235.1 uncultured Acidimicrobiia bacterium
CTGGCGGCCCAACCCCCCCCCTCCGTTCGTTTGGGCCCCGCCAAAAGGGTGGTTGAAAGGGCGGTTGGAAGGGTGGTTGCAAGGGGTGGTTGCATGGGGTGATTGGATCGGGCGGTGAACCTTACCGGTCAGCTCTCCGCTACCTCTTCCACCAACTCGGCGCCGAACTCGTTTTTCAACAAGGCCACTGGGTCCGTCACGTCCTCGGGCGCCTCGAAGAGTCGATCCTTGTCCAGCTCGACCTGCTCGTCAACCACCGGCACCGGTCCGGCGGCCCGGAAGTCGATGCGGACGGCGCCGCCGAGCAGGTCGGCAGCTTTGGCCCCGACCACTGCCGCCACAACCTGATCCTGCTTCAAGGCTTCGAGGTGGAACTCATGGGGCACCGAGAATGTCACCTTGTTGCCAGCCACACCAACCGGGATCGCCTCTCGCAAAAGCGCCCCGCGCCGAGCCCCGAGGGCCTGGCGAGCCCCGCTCAGCAAGGCCGGCCAAACCGTCTGCACTTGTTCGAGCGTCAAGCCTTCAACGGGCGCCGGTTTGGTGACCTCCGGAGCTGACTGGGGGGGGCCGATCGGCGGACTACCTGCTTCGACCGCTGGGACGCGCCGGCGGGGCTTGGCCTTGGGCGAGGTGTCCGGGCTCGGTTCGTGAAAGGGCTCGGCGGCTGGGGAAGGGGCGGGCGAAAGCGTCGACGGCGGCGAAGTGGTGATTCGGGTGAGTCGTTCTTCTAGACGGTCGAGGCGTGTGGAGAGCGACTCGGCATCCAGCGCGTACTCGGGTCGGGCCAGCTTCAACAGCGCCAACTCCACCATTAGGCGCTCTTCCCGGCCCTCGCGCAGCTTGACCAGGGCGTCACCAAGCACGTCAACACCGCGGAGCACCTCCCCGGCCGACAACTCCTTCGCGGCCCGTTTCCAATCGTCGAGGATCTCCTGCGGCTCGTCGGCGATCTCGGCCAGGTTGGGGGCGTAGTGGGCCAAGAAAACGCCGCGGAGGAAGGCGATAGCTTCTGCGACGAATCGTCGCAGGTCGACGCCTTGTGAGGACACTTGGGCAACCAACTCCAAGGCCGCCCGGCCGTCCTGGCTCGACATGGCTAGCGCCAACCGGTTGTAGACCTCCCGATCGGCCAACCCGAGGGCGCGGTTGACACCCGCAATGTCGACTGTGCCGTTCCCCAAAGCCGCCACCTGCTCGAGCAGGCTGAGAGCATCGCGAACGCTTCCGAGGGCGTGGCGCGCCACCGCCATCAACGCCGGTGGGTCAAACCGATACGTTTCGTGCTCGCTGACCCGACGGAGGTGGGCAGCAATCACTTCGAGGGACACGGGATGGAAGTCGAAACGCTGGCTTCTACTCCTGATGGTGTCGAGCAATTTGTACGGCTCGGTCGTGGCGAGTACGAAGTGGACGTGCTCGGGTGGTTCTTCGAGCGTCTTCAACAGGGCGTTGCCGGCGGCTTTCGACAGCATGTGCGCCTCGTCGAGGATAAATATCCGCCGTCCGGCCGCCGAAGACGCCACTGTTGAAACGCTGATCCTCATGTCCCGGATGTCGTCGACCGAGTTGTGGCTGGCTGCGTCCAACTCGAGGACGTCAAGGCTCGACCCCTCGGTGATCGCCTCACAGTTCCGGCAGACGTTGTCAGGCGAGCCGTTGGCCAACCGGTTTTCGCAGTTGAGCGCCTTGGCGAGGATCCGGGCCGTGGAGGTCTTACCGGTTCCGCGCGGGCCGGCAAAGAGGTAGGCATGCGCCACCCTTCCCTCCGCCACCTCCCTCGACAAGGTGGCGGTGACATGGTCCTGACCGATCACGTCGTTGAAATCCTGCGGCCGGTACTTGCGATACAACGCCTGGTATTCCACCCGTCGATCCTACCCATTGACCAGGACACAGTCCCGGCCGGTCAGCGACGGCCGTCCGCCCCAGGCTTGGCCCCGGATAGCTTGACCCCGGGATCTGCTTCCATTCAGACCGTCTCCCGATCCGCCGATAAGGTCACCCGCATGCGAGAAAACGCCGTCTGGGCGAAGGGTTTGGTTCGTCGCTTCGATAAGACCGTGGCGGTGGCTGGACTCGACCTGTCGATTGCCCCCGGCGAGTTCTATGGCCTGCTCGGGCAGAACGGTGCCGGCAAGACCACCACCATCAAGATGATCGTCGGTCTGCTTCGACCGGATGCGGGCAGCGCCGGTGTCTTCGGTTTCAACACCTGGGTGGATCCGCTCGAAGTGAAAAAGCGCATCGGCGTGCTACCCGAGGAGTTCAACCTCTACGAGAGGCTCACCGGGTCGGAGCTGCTCGACTTCACCGCTGCGGTCCACGGCGTCCCTCGCCTCGACGCCCACCGCCGTCGTGACGAGCTGCTCTCGGTGCTCGATCTCGACGATGCCGCCAACCGTCTGATCGGCGACTACTCCCGGGGTATGCGCAAGAAGGTCGCGCTGGCCGCCGCCATCATTCACGCCCCGGCGGTCCTCTTCCTCGATGAGCCCCTCGAGGGCGTGGACGCCGTCAGCGCTCGATTGATCCAAAGGCTCCTGCTCGACTACACCGCCCAGGGAGCAACGGTGGTCTTCTCGTCCCACGTCATGGAGCAGGTCGAGAAGCTCTGCACCCGCATCGGGATCATGCAAAGGGGCAAGATGGTGGTGGAGGACACCCCGAGCGGTCTGTGCGCTCAGTTTGGAGTGGCAACTGTTGAGGACGCGTTCCTCCGTGCCGTTGGTGCACCGGAAACCGAAGGGGGTCTGGAGTGGTTGGCCAGCTCGTCTGGCTGAAGTGGCGGCTGCTGTGGAACGGCCTGCGCGCCGATCGCCAGCGCCGGATCGGGCTCCCCCTGGTACTCGGCCTGCTGCTGTGGGGAGGCCAGGAGCTGGTGGTGCGTTATCGCGGCGCCGCCGCCGGCCTCTCTGAGGTAGCGGCCGGTGAGCTGGCGATCTGGGCAGCGGTGGCGGTGTGGCTCGGCTGGGTGGCCCTGCCCGTGGTGTTGTTTCCACTCGACGAAACCCTCGATGCCTCTCGGTTCGCCCTTTTGCCGGCATCTAGACGTTCCCTGGTGATCGGCCTCGGTTTGGCCGGTTTGGTGACGCCCACCGTGCTCCTGCCGTTGCGGTTGCTTGTCGTCGATGTTGGCCAGTTTGGGCGAGGATTTGCCCTACCCGTCGCCGTGCTCGGCTGCCTGCTCCTTCTTGCTCTGCTGGTGGTGGCCGGCCATCTCTTCTCGGCGACCCTCACCGCCATACTCCGCAGCCGGCGAGGTCGTGACCTGGCGCTGTTCGTGGTTTCGGGCATTGGGCTGGCGGGATTCGGGGCCCAGCAGTTGGTGAGCTCGGTGGTGGGAGAGCTCGGGCTGGAGGGGGCCGTTACCGCTTACTCGCTCTCCTCCTGGTCGGTGCTGGTGCCGCCCGCCGCCGCCCAGACCGCCATCGTGGCCGCCGCCTCGGGCGACCTGTTCCGGTCGATCGTCAATCTGGCGGCCGCCGCCGGGTGGCTGGTGCTCCTGGCCATCGCCTGGGAGAAGGTGATCCGACACCTCGTGGTCACCCCAGAAGCCTCGGCCCGCCCGTTGCGGGCGGCTCGGCGCCGGGGGCTCGTGAGCGGAGCCCGGGGTTGGACGGCGATGGGAGTAGTGGCCCGCAAAGAGCTCCGCATGTTCATCCGAGATCCGCGGATGCGAATGGTGTGGACAGGAGCGGCCATCTTCCTAGGGGTGGTCGTGGCCGCATTGGTGGTCGGAACCCAGCAAGTCGACCGGTTGCGACAGTCCTCGTGGCTGCCCCTCCTCTCCCCCGCCTTCGTCCTGTTCGTGGGGCTTCCCATCGCCCTCAACCAATTCGGCTGGGAGCGCAACGCCGCCAGCTACGTCTTCGCCCTCCCGATCAAGCCCCGCCAGCTCATCATCGGCAAGAACATCGCCACCTCGGTCGGTTTGCTGATCGAGTCCCTGGCCCTCTCGGTCTTGCTCGCCGCCACGAGCCACGGCTGGGAGGTCATGCCGTTGGTGCCTGCCTTGTGTATCGCGGCGATCGGGTGCCAGCTGGCGGTAGGCAACCTCGTTTCCGTTCTGACCCCCCTCCGGCTCCCCGAAGTCGGCACCGACATCTTCGCCCAGGCGTCCGAGCAGGGCTGTCTCGCCATCGGATCGCAACTCGTGTCCTTCTTCGCCATCGGTCTGCTGATGGTGCCACCGGCCTCGGTGATGGTTCTCACGGTCGCGTTCGGGAGTCCGATCAGCCCGCTGTTCGCCGTGCCCTTCGCGGTGGTCTGGGGGGGGGTATTCTATTTGCTCTCCGTCTGGTTGTCAGGGGTGCTTCTGCGACGGCGGATCCCCGAGGTCGTGGCCTGGGTGCAAACCGTCTGACGCCGGTGCGAGCGAGGGCAGGGCGTCAGGAGTAGCGGGTGACGAACCCCCGCGACCGGAACACCGAGAGCATCCGGGCGCCAAGCCAGGTTGCCATCACCAGGGCCACTGTGGTTCCGATCACAGCGAGACCCAAACGGTCCCAAGGCACCCTCCCCGCCATCCAGGACTTGCCGAACGGCGGCGAAGGCGTGCGTGGTTGGCAACAGCATGGCGAGCTGGCGCAGCCCCGCGGGGAGCGCTTCTACAGGGAAGAACACTCCCGACAGCGCCATGACCACGTAGTTGAGTCCTGAGCAGGCCGAATATCAGTTGGGGGGTCTCTTGGCCGGCCCGACTGGGGTAGCGTCACCGGGTGAGCTTCGTCGAGCGAACCCGCATCGTTCGAGAGCAGGAGGAGGAGAGGCTGGCACCGGCGGCGACTCGCTCCGAGGCTTCAGCGGGACGTGCGATCGCCGAGCCACCTGACGACTACCGAACCGCTTTCGAACGCGACCGGGACCGCATACTCCATTCCAAGGCCTTCCGCCGTCTCAAGCACAAGACCCAGGTCTTCATAAACCCCGACGGCGACCATTTCGTCACCCGGCTGTCCCACACCCTGGCGGCGACCCAAGTAGGCCGGGCCATGGCAGCCGCCCTTGGTCTCAACGAGGCGCTCACCGAAGCCATCTGCCTCGGCCACGACGTCGGCCACTCCCCATTCGGCCATACCGGCGAGGAAGCGCTGGCTCCTTACGTCGGCGGCATTTGGCTCCACTCGATGCAAAGTGTGCGGGTGGTAACAGTGTTGGAGCCGCTCAACCTAACGGCCGAAGTGCTGGACGGAATCAGGGCACATTCGTGGAGAGTCACACCCCCCCCCAGGACTCCGGAGGGAGCGTTGTGCAGGTTCGCCGACCGTATCGCCTACTTGACCCACGACGTCGCCGATGCCATCCGGGCCGGAGTTCTCACGGAGTCAGACCTGCCTGAGAGATTCCATCGGGTGTTCGGTCGGTCGTCCCGGGAGTGGATCGACACGATGATCCGCGCCGTGATCGCCGGCTCCTTGCGAGGGGGTGTGGTGACAATGCAGGGAGACGTCCTGGAGGCGATGCACGAGCTGCGGACCTTCATGTTCGAACACGTGTACCTACGACCGGAGGCGGAGCGCCAGAAGGAGCGGGCCATCGTCATCATCCGAGACCTGGTTGACCACTTCACCGAGACTGCGGAGTCGATTCCGACCACCTATCGCCATGACGACGCCGACCCGGTCACCCAGGCGATCGATTACGTGTCCGGCATGACCGATCGCTTCGCCCTGCACCTCCACGACGAACTTTTCCGACCCAAAGGCCTCGACTGACTGCGGCCGGTCGCCGCGTAGGGCGAGGAAGTCTCCACAAGAGATGAACCCAGGGTTCCAGCCCGTCGTGGTGACGGGCCAGCGCCCACAGATCATCTGTGGGTGGGAGGTACCGCTCCGCTCGCGGCAGGGTCCGTCGCAACCAACATCGGACCTACATAGGATCCGCTTCGTAAACACTGCCTGATCGAAAGAGGGAGGACCAATGGCCACCGACTACATCCCCAGCGGCGCCGTCAAGGTGATCGAAGTGATCGGCATCTCCGAGAAGAGCTTCGAAGACGCCGTCGCCCAAGCAGTGGCTAAAGCCGCCGAGACCGTCGAGGGGATCACCGGCGTCGAGGTGAAGGGGTACACCGCCCGAGTGAAGGACGGACGCATCACCCAGTACCACGCCAACCTCAAGCTGGCCTTCGCTGTGCGATGATCACGGTCGAACGCCTTGGGCGGGTGGGCGTGGTGTGGTTGGACCGGCCCGAAGCCCGCAACGCGCTGTCGGCCGACATGTGGGCCGAACTTCCCGTCAAAATGACGGAGCTCGATAACGATGACGACGTCCGCGCCGTCGTCATCGCCGGTCGGGGTCCTGCCTTCACCATCGGCATCGACCTGACCATGCTCGCGAGTCTCGAACCCGAGGGGGCTTTCGAGGTGGCCCGGCGGCGGGCTCTCTTCGCCACCATCAAAGAGCTCCAGCTCTCGATGTCGGCGGTGGCCGATTGCGGGAAGCCGGTCATCGCTGCCGTCCATGGCTACTGCCTCGGCGCCGGTGTCGACCTGATCGCCGCGGCCGACATCCGTTACGCGGCTGCCGGCACCGTCTTCTCGATCCGCGAGACCCGTCTGGCGATGGTGGCCGACGTCGGCACCTTGCAGCGGCTGCCGGCGGTGATGCCGGCTGGCCATCTGGCCGAGCTCGCTTTCACCGGCAGGGACTTCGATGCCAACCACGCCCTGATGGTCGGTCTGGTCAATCAGATCCACCCCGACCAGGAGACCACCCTCAAGGCGTCCCTGGCACTGGCCGAGGAGATCGCCGCCAACTCACCGCTCGCAGTTCAGGGCGTAAAGGCTGTCCTGCGGGCAGGGGCCGGACGTTCGGTGGAGCAGGCGCTCGACTACGTAGCTCTCTGGAATGCGGCCTTCCTCCAAAGCGACGATCTCACGGAGGCTATGGGCGCCTTTCTTGAGAAGCGCCGCCCCGACTTCACCGGCCGGTAACCGGCGGGCGCCGATAACCAACGATGGGAGGTCGGGGTCAGGGCAGTGCGAAGGCGCGGGCGAGGAAGGAGCCCATCTGCTCCCGCTTGACTGGGTCGTCCGGGCAGTACCGCAACGGGCTGGCGGAACAGCCGGTCGTGATTCCCAGGGCCAACAGCTTCTCCGCAAAGGACGCGTACCAGGCCGTGGTGGAAACGTCGGCGAAGGTGCCTGCGGCCGCCGGGAGGCCTTGATCTAGACCAAGCGCCCGTAGTAAGAAGGCCGACATCTCCGCTCGCGACACCTGATCGTCGGGTCCATAGGTGCCGTCTGCCCGTCCTGCGGTGATCCCGACCTCGGCCAGTCGCTCGACGTAGGGCGTGTACCAGGCACCGGCCGCGACGTCGGGGAATCGCCCCGCGTAGGGGGGCAGGTTGTCGGTCTCGTCGAGCGCCCGGATCAGGAAGGCCGCCATCTCGGCTCGGGTAACCGAGTTGGCCGGGCAGAACCAATCGTTGAGGGGCGGATTGCATCCGAGAGTGATGCCTGCGTTCGCGATCTTTTCGATGCTCGACTCGTGCAGGTTGCCGTTGTCATCGACGAAACGTTGCGCGACGGCGGCACCCGAGACCGTGACGGTGTACACGCCGTTGGTCGCACTCTCCACCGTGATGCCGACGCCCCGGATCGTGACGCTCTGACCCACCCCCAGCACGTGGGCGGTTGATTCGAAGCCGGTGCCGCTCGGGTTCTGTGCCACCCGGCGATCAGCGCCGACACACAGCGCTCCGATAGCGCCGAACGGGCAAGCCGTCGGGCGTTGGTCGACGGTATAGATCTCTACGCCCTCGACGGGCAACGAAACGTCGTAGCCGGTATGAGTTCGAACACCCAACACGTCGAACACTCCTGGGCCCGCGTCGCTCGGGAGCACCAGCATCTCGGCCGCCCCCGACCCGAGGCCTCCCAACCGGTAGGTAGCAGTTCCCTTCCGATGGAATAGGGCCCGGTCGACTGGGATCCAGCCGGCGGCGTAGCGATTGAAGGCGTGGGTGCCGGTGGTGAGGGTGACCAATGTTCCGCCGCTCATCAGGTCCATGACGTTGTCGTACTCGAAGGCAACCCCGCCCTCGACATTGAGCCCGGAGTAGGAATGACCCCAAGCCAAGGCGTGACCGATCTCATGGGCCACCACAATCAGGCGCGCGGCGGGAAGCGGCGGCACCTGCGTTATCGTTCCCCCCCCCACCACGGCAAACCGGCCGTTGTCGGGGAAATGCTTCGAGCATCCCGTCAACGGACCCTCGCAGGTGATGCCGATGGTGCCGTAACCACCCGTGTGATCGGTATTGGTAACGATGAGAGCGGCGTTGGCGGTACCCACCGATCCACCAAAGACCTGGCTGTGGCAGTCGGCCAGCAACCAGTTGGACTCATCGGGCTCGGACAGCGTCGATACCACTTCCCCGCCGGGCACAAAGGTCGGCTGGTAGCGACCGCCCGACAGCCAGGCGAAGTAAGGCGAAACCTGGGAGTTGAGCAGGTTGACCGTGACGGTCAGGTCCACGGCGGCACTCTCGGGGGTGAAGCGACAGATCCACACCTCGACCACGTCGGCGCCGCTCGCATAGACGCGCTCCAGCTCTCCGGCGTAGGCCACCAAACCGAGCGGATCGTCCTCGTAGGGGTTCGAGGCGGCGGCCGGCACGGCCACCAGCATGAAGGCAAGGGCCAAAGTGACCGCGGCACGGAGGCGGGCTCCTGACATAACTGACACGAATTGGAGGCTACCCGAGGCCGACCGACAACTAATCGGTGTATCGCGCGGCGGCGAAGGCGATGCACTGGTCCGGGCGATCGCCGAATCTCACCTGGGCGCCGACCGATCACCACAGCCATGCTGGCTTGGGTCCCCAGGCTTTCTGCGGGTAAACCTGATGCGGCTAATGTGCAGTCACCGATTTCCGGCTTCATGTAGGGTTGCCATGATGTCCGACCATCACGACGCGTTCGCAGGCGCGCCATCCGCTTCTGTAGAAGTCAGGCGGGATCTCCCCCCCTTCATCGGTCCGGCGGTGGACTTGGTCGCCCGGGTCCGGGCAACCGTCCACGCCAAGTTCCTCGCCGGTTTTCTCCTCATCACGGTGCTTCTCATAGGAATGGGGACGACGAGCATCGTGGTCATCGAGCGAATGAACACTGAGGCGACCAAGCTGGTCGATCTCGAGCATCAGATCGAACTGGCCCGGGTGGGCATCTATCAGGTCACTGCCCAGAGCCATTTTCGGGCAATGGCACTAATCACCCAGGTGGACAACTGGAACGACAAAATCGCCGCCGCCAAGCTCAGGTTCAAAGAGATCACGTCCGAGTTGGCGGCCGGGGGGACCCCAGAGATCGCCGTGAAGGTTGACGAGCTGGCGGCCATCGACGCCCGTTTTGCTGCGGCGGGCGAGGAGGTTCTCGCCCTATACCAAGAAGGCGACCTCGAGAGCGCCCTCGAGCTGCACATCCAGGTCGAACATGAGATCTCCCATGAACTAGAGGACGACCTCAACGCCCTGATCGCCCAGTCCGATGCGAGCATCGAAGAGGCGGCCGCCGAGCTGGCGTCTCTCCACCGGTTCCTCCTTGTGGCCGTTGTTGTCATCGCGGCAGTTACCTTGGTGGCAGCGCTCGCCTTGGGTGCGGTGCTGTCCTGGTCGGTGATCAGGCCGGTACGCCGGGTGGATCGTGCCCTGGCCCGCATCGCGGACGGCGACTTCGGTGAAAAAGTAGAGGTGCCCAATCGTGACGAGTTCGGTCGTCTGACCGCCAACCTCAATCGCACCAGCTCGCGGTTAGCCGATATCTACCAAGACCTGACCACCCTCAACGAGAACCTTGAGAAGACGGTGGAAGATCAACTCGCCCAGATACGACGTGCTGAGAAGCTTCGCCGTTATCTATCGCCCCAAGTTGCCGACGCGGTTCTAAAGGGTGAGGCCCCGATCAGCCTTGAATCCACCAGACGCAACCTCACCATCCTCTACTCCGACATCCGCGGGTTTACCTCGATGTCGGAGCGTATGGAGCCAGAGGAGCTCATCGACAGCCTCAATCAATATTTCACGGTGATGACCGATGTCGTGTTTCGTCACGGTGGGACCCTGGACAAGTACGTGGGCGACGGCATGCTCGCCTTCTTTGGTGATCCCATTCCCTTCGAGGATCACGCCGAACGAGCCGTGGCCACCGCCGTCGAGATGCGTGAGAGGATGTTGGACCTCAGACGCAATTGGTTGCTCCGGCACGATGAGGAGCTCAGTATCGGGATCGGGATAAGTACCGGCTATGTCACCGTTGGGAACATCGGGTCTGACACCCGAACCGATTACACCGTGATTGGCAACCACGTCAACATCGCGGCACGACTGGCCAGCATCGCCGAGGCTGACCAGATCCTTCTGTCGGAACGTACTTTGACGGCAGTGCAGAACCGATTCAGCGCTAGCCCGCTCGACGAGCTGACCCTTAAAGGAGTAAGCCGCCCGATCCGGATCTTCGAGTTGACTGGCGCCTCCGTCGACGTCGCCCGCCCTCCATCCTGACGAGCCCCCGGCCAATTCGGCACCTCGGCATCGTAAAACCCGATCTCGGCGTATCCGATCCATACGCTCGCTAAAGATGCCCCATGTTCGAGGAAGACCATCGAGGTCGACGTCTAACCATCCCTGAGCGGACGATGTGGCGCAAGGCCGGCAGCTCAAGGTGCCAACGGGCTGACGGTTCCTCGCCTTGGGCTCGGATACGCTGGTCTCGATGGCCGACCACGACCTCACGGTCCATCCCCTGGAGGGTTATCCGAGAGAGCTCGGAGCTGCGCTCTGGATGATGGAAGACACGCGCTCTCGGACTCTCCGAGCCGTCAGCGGCCTCCGATCCGAGCACCTCGACGCCACACCGACCGGTAGGGAGAATTCGATAGGTTCACTCCTCTATCACCTGGCGGCCATCGAAGCCGACTGGCTCTATGCCGACATCCTCGGCCAAACCTACCCGGACTGGATGGCCCAGCTATTCCCCCATGACGTCCGTACCGACGATGGGCGACTCACCCCCGTCGAACGGTCGAGCCTAGTCGAGCACCTCGATCGCCTCGCGACCGTGCGGCGGCACCTCCTCGACGATCTCCGTGGCCTTACCGTCGAGAGCTTTCGGTTACCGCGGGAAACCGAGAGCGGAACGACCACTCCCGAATGGGTGCTACATCACCTCGGCCAGCACGAAGCCGAGCACCGTGGTCAGATTCAGACGATCCGGAAGGCGTTGGAAACGAGCGGCTGATCGGTTCTTCCCATATCCCTCCCGGCGATGGACCCACTCTCTTTCGTCGGGTATACCTACCCTCGCCGTCCTGCAACGCTTTCCAACCACCGATCTCCCCGTGGAGAACTCCCTCGACGAGGTCCGCCTTGCTCTCAGGGGTCCCGGCGTCGGCGTGCTCGTGGCGCCGCCCGGATCGGGGAAGACCACCGTCGTCCCATTGCGTTTGCTCGGCGAGCCCTGGCTGGCCGACCGCAAGATCGTCATTCTCGAACCCCGCCGGATCGCCACCCGGGCCGCCGCCCGGCGTATGGCCTTCCTCCTCGGCGAAGAGGTCGGTGAAACCGTCGGGTATGTGACCAGAGACGATCGCCGGACCAGCTCACGGACCCGTCTGGAGGTTGTGACCGAGGGCATTCTCACCCGACGTTTACAACGCTCTGCCGAGTTGGCGGACACCGGGTTGGTGATCTTCGACGAGCTGCACGAACGGAACCTGCAGACCGATCTGGGGATGGCCTTGGCTCTGTCGGCCCGCCGGCGGGTCCGCCCCGACCTGCGCATCCTGGCCATGTCGGCCACCATCGATGCCGCCAAGGTGGCGCGATTATTGGGGGGGGGTGAGGCCGCTCCGGTGATCGAGTCGCCGTCGCTGTATCACTCGGTGGAGATCCGTTGGGCCCCGGTCGCTCGCCGACAGCGGCTCGAAGAACACATGGCCGCCCTGGTTCGCCAGGCCCTCGCGGTCGAGGCGGGCAGCATCCTCGCCTTTCTCCCCGGAGTCGGGGAGATCGGTCGAGTTCTGGCCCTGCTGGAGGGTGGTTTCCCGGGAGTGGCCGTGTTGCCTCTACACGGAACTCTTTCGGCGGTCGATCAGGACCGGGCGCTCGAGCCCTCTGCGGACCGGAGGGTGGTCTTGTCCACCGACATCGCCGAGACCAGCCTGACCGTCGAGGGAGTGCGGGTGGTGATCGACAGCGGCCTCGCCCGTGCCCCCCGGTTCGATCCACGCACCGGAATGACCCGGTTGCGAACGGTCTCGATCTCCAAGGCCTCCGCCAGCCAGCGCGCCGGACGGGCCGGGCGGACCGAACGGGGTGTCGCCTATCGCGGCTGGTCTCAGATCGAGCACAGCGCCCGACTCGCCCACACCCCCCCTGAAATCACCGAGGTTGACCTCGCCGGGTTGGCTCTTGAGGTGGCGATATGGGGAACGGGCGATCTGACTTTCCTCGACCCCCCCCCACCAAGATCGCTGTCGGAGGCCCACGACCTGCTGGCAGACCTCGGGGCCATCGACGCGGAGGGCAGACCCACCCATAGGGGCCGCCGCATGGCTGCTTTGCCCCTCCATCCCCGGTTGGCCCGTATGGTCGTCGACGCCGCCGGTCAAACAACGCTGGCCTGCCGCCTGGCTGCTCTGCTCGAAGACCGCGACATCCTGCGAGGTGATCAGGTCCCTGTCGACCTGCGCGACCGGCTCATCGTGCTCGCCGGCGGTCATCACCCCGGCGCCGATCGGCGGGCGGTGGAGAGAGTCCGGCACAGCGCCGAGGACCTGCTGCGCCGTGTCGGCGGAGAGCTAACCGAGGTCGATCTGGACGAGGCAGGTGCGGTTTTGGCGCTGGCCTTTCCCGATCGGCTGGCGGTCCGCCGAGGTGGTCCTGGCAAGTTCCAACTCCGCACCGGCACCACCGCCTGGTTGCCCGACGCCGACGCCTTGGCGACGGAGGGCTACCTGGTGGCGGCCGACTTGGATGGGAAGCGGAAGGATGCCCGCATCCGCCTGGCGGCGGCCCTCGATCCCGAGCAGGTGGCGTCCGCCTTTGCTCATGAGGTGGAGGAGGTGGTCCGACTGTCGTGGGTAGACGATCGGTTGGTGGAACGCTTCCAACGGCGTCTCGGCGGTCTGGCTCTTGATTCGGTGGAACGCCGACCCGACCCAAGTCCGGCAGTGACCACGGCCCTCCTGAAACGAATCGGAGATAGGAGGCTCGCCGACCTGCCTTGGACTCCGGCCGCCGAGTCGCTCCGCCAGCGGGTCGTGTTCTTACGAGGGAGGTTCGGCGATCCTTGGCCCGACTGGTCGGACCGTGGTCTGATCGCCACCCTGAAGGACTGGTTGGGGCCGGCGCTGTCGAACGCTACCGGGCTTGATGACGTGACCCCCCTCAACCTCGCCGGGCTGCTGCGACGCCGCCTCGGGCCGTCCTCCAAAGACGTGGACCGCCTAGCCCCCCCCCACATCGACCTGCCCTCTGGGCGACGAGTGGCGATCGACTACTCGGGTGACAACCCGGTGCTGGCCGCCAAAGCCCAGGAGCTATTCGGAATGTCGATCACCCCGGTGGTCGCAGGTCGGCCAGTGACCGTACAGGTGCTTTCGCCGGCCGGCCGCCCCATCCAAGTCACCTCCGACCTGGCCGGGTTCTGGTCGGGATCTTGGCGGGAGGTGCGAAAGGAGATGGCGACCCGTTACCCGAAGCACAAGTGGCCCGAAAAGCCGACTTGAACCACGAGGCGGTGGACGCTTTCGTCCGCGAACTCTCGGGAACCTTTCCGGCCCGTGCCGTCATCGAATAGGTATGAAGAAGCACGTTCTCTCTCTCGCCTTGCTGATCTCGGTGGCCGCTTGTGGCGGTGCGGTCGTGGATGTTCCTGCCGACCAACCCGTCTCCAATGGCGGCCTCGCCATGTGTGCACCCGGAGTGCCCGACTGCGTGGACGTGGTGGTCGAACCCGCCCCGATTGACGGCTACCAGCCGATCGAACCGGTGGGCAACAGCCAGAACCCGGTCCTCTACCAAGATCCCCAGTTGCTCTCGGTATCCGAAGACGGTTTCGTTCTCCAGTTCGGTCTGACCATGGGCGTCGAGCCGTGCGATGTCATCGATCGGGTCGAGGTCATCGAGACAGCCGATTCTGTGGACGTCGGGATCTGGCGGGGGGTCGGCGACATAGCTGCCACCTGTATCGCCCTTGCCGAGAGCCGCTCCCTCAACGTGGTGCTCGATGCGCCGCTGGGTGACCGCACCCTCACGGTGGGAGGCGTGCCGGCCGCCTAGGAACCTTCCCATCAGAGCGGTTCCCACTTCGGAAACCACCTTCGGGACGGCGGGTCTTCGATACCCTCACGCGGCAGCAAGTTCGGGCTCCGCGTGACATGGTTGCGAACAACATAGTTGCGGGAAAAGGGTTTAGTGCTCGGACTCGCGGTTGCCAGCTGCAAGCGTACGTCACCCGGGGTTCGGATGATTCGGCCCTCGAGCAGACTGCATTCATCCGCCCGGCCGACGACTGCGGGTCGGCAAGTATCGGATCGTCTGCCTGATCGACCATGACGAGGTCGAGATAGCCGCGGAGCCAGGCATGCGATGGGTAGCAGCGGGCGGCCCGAATCGATGGCCTGCGAATCCGGGTGGTCGTCGGTCTGATCGCGATTCCGCCAGGCGAATATGCGTCGGACCATCGAACTTTTCAAGGCCGGCCCATCTGGTAGTTCCGTCTGGAACTGAGCGGACGATCACGGCGCTCCCGTTCGGAGGTCCGTATGCCATTCCTCCTATCGGGTACAAGGATGGTGCGAGTACCCACGAAGAAGCGAAAGAGCGCGCATGCAAGGACGAAGATGACCACCCCAATCGGAGGCAGAATCGGTGGGTGACCACCCCATAAGACGGCGGCGCCTTCGGATCCTGATCCAACAGGAAGGCGATCATCCCCTTGTGGGGATCGAGCTGCGAGCCGCTCCCCACCCGCCGATACCGAGGAGCCTCCGGCAGCGACAACAGCCGGGTCACCGTGTTGCGGCTCAACAGAGCTTCTCGGCGATCTCCGCTTTTGACCAGCCCTCCCGATAGAAGAGCCGATGAACCTCAGGCCATTCATGCACGTGATACACCCTTTCCTCCTCAAGCCCGACGTTGGGCCCGAGGCGGGTCGACAAATCCGACGGCTCTAAAGGAACCGCGCAGTTTTCGACTGGCGGAAAGTGCTCAATATTCAGGCGGCTTCGACACGGTGGACTGCGGTGGACGAAACCGTAGGCCAGCGGGTGAGTGTGCACCGAGGTGAAGCCCCATGGTCGACAACGGACGCGGGATGAACGCGGGACGGATCGTCGCGGGTCGAGATATGCCAACCCTTGGCAGGCCAAGGGAGAACATCGGGATCTAAGGCGGAGCTCCGCCGAGCTACCAGCAGGTCGTGCGAGGGCGAGCACCTGATCCGTAGTCGGAATCCGGTGGTTCAGGCTTCCCTGCTGATTCGGCGAAATCCCTTGTGTTGCTTAGGTCTTCGCCTTGCATCCTTTCGCGTCAATGCTGGTCGTTTGTCGTCTCCCGCCGCCCAGCCGCGGCCCAGCGATCCACCCTCAGGAGCCGATCGGCTGATCTCCCGTCTCCAGCATCCACCGGCAGGCCCCTCGATGGGTCCGACCGTGGCAAGGTCATCAGGTCCCGCGTCACGTCGAGGCTGCCGTCAGGCCCTGCTCGTTGGGCGTCTGGGCGACCTGTACCCTATCGCCTCCTGCATGTTTGGCTACGTACATCGCCGCATCCGCGGCGCGAACCAACCCGACCATGTCGGAACCATGATTGGGATACACGGCAACCCCGACCGTGAGGGTGACCACACCCACGACCGAGCCCTCGTGCAGGATGTTGAACCGGTTCGCGCCCCGGCGGATGTCCTCCGCCCGGAGGAGTGTTACGTCGAGCGAACTCTCGGGGAGCAACACGACGAACTCGTCGCCACCGTATCGACACGCTGCGTCTTCGACTCGGGTAAGGGTATCGAGCAAGGAACCAACCTCACGGATCAGCGCGTCCCCCCCCGAGTGGCCGAACCTATCGTTGAACCGCTTGAAGTGGTCGATGTCCAACATCATCAGACCGACGGGCTTGCCGCTGCGGGCAGAGCGGCTGATCTCGCGCTCGAGCGTCTCCTCCAGGTATCGACGGTTGAACAGGCCCGTGAGCGGATCCCTAATGGACTGATCCCGAAGCGATTCGCGAAGCCGCATGTTCGTGAGGGCTAGCCCGAGATGTTCGCCCACGGATACCGCGAGCGCCTCGCTCGCCGCACTCGAGGGCGGCGTGTTGGAGAGGCTCGCGGTCTCGGAGGCGGCGAGGACGAAGAGGCCAGTCGCTTGCCCCTGAGCGACAAGCGGGATACACAGGAGCGACTCCACACTATCCGCCGCGTGCGCGCAACGCGGGGATGCCTTCCCTGCCAGAGTTCCGTTCCGCCGCCCACGGCGCAACGCCCAGCAACTTTCGGGTGCGAATACCTGGTCACCCCACGTGCTATCGCCCCAGGAGGCCTTCGCTTCCACAACGCTTCCAGACTCATTCTGCAAGAAGAGTCCGCCGGCGAAGTCTCCGAACAGCTGCGAACCAAAGCTCGCGGCAACGTCGAAGACTTCGTCCGACGACTCCACGGCCTGGAGGTACTCGACCATCTCGCTCACGAGGGTCAGCTCGCGATTACGCCGCTCTAGCTCCGCCGCGGCGAGCACGTGTCCGGTCACCTCCCGCCACCCAACTGCCAAGCCATCACCGATTCTCCCGGCACGAACCTCAAAGGCGCGGACGAGTCGCTTCCCGCCGTGCTTGGCATCCTCGTGTTCCAGGGACTGCGTAGCCAGCGGCTCCCCTGTCTCCACGACATGGCAGAAGTCGTCGAAGAGCTCCCACTTATGGTGCTCCGCGAGAGTCTCAACGAGACCTTCGCCTACCTCGCGTTGTGGAATGGCGCCGGTGATGACACGGGCGGCGTTGTTCGCATAATCCATTCGGAAGTCGACGATTCGGCCGGCCTCATCCCGGATGGCGGTGAACGTGGCGAAAGCATCAAGCAGATGCTCGAACGACTGCTCGATTCGTGCCTGCGTCCCAGGAGGCTCCGGCACGGATCCGCCGCCGGTTAGATCGACGTGGGAGGGGTTCTTCGTGGGTCGGTCGGTGGATGACATCCTGGGGTGCTACGCCACTGGAGGGAGCGGGAGTCTCTCCCGATAACGGTCCGTGGAGATCCGTGGAGGACTAGTGACGGTCGCCGAGCGACGTCGGTCGCCCCCGAACGGACCATTCTTCACTCTAAGGTAGCATCGACGCGCCCGATGGCATGGATTGCCACCGACGCAAGCTGCTCGCAGCCCCGGAATGCGTTCCACCCGTGCTGTTTTCCGTGGGCTGGTTTCGTACCCACCCGATTGGGGATCGCCGGGTGCCGGACGCCCAGCATTAAACGAGGGGGATCACGAGAAGGGAGCCCATCCG
>CAYUKI010000012.1:0-6043 GCA_964445235.1 uncultured Acidimicrobiia bacterium
GCCGAGGCGAGCCTTTTCTCGGTGGTAAGTGGCGAGGACCGTCAGCATGTCCAGCCGATCGAGCCACGGATCGCCTGGGGGAATGCTTGCCGGCGGTTTCACCGCCTCCGGTGCGAGGAGGTTGTCGCTGATGGTGGAGCCCAACCGCAAGAGCTTTTCGGTCAAGAACGGATTGGTGACGTCGAGGTGGTCGAGGGGCTGAGCCAGCAGCGCCGTGCGGAGAAGCTGGCGGGCAAAGGTCGGGGTGATCACCGGGGTGTTGCGGTCCACCCCCACCAGCACTCCGAACTCACGCAGAAGGTCGTGGGCGAATCCGTGATACGTGTGAACCTCCACCTCTCGACCCGGCCCGACCACGTCGGCGAGCATCGACCGCACCCGGTCGGTCAACTCCTCGGCGGCCTTGTTGGTAAAGGTCAGGCACAACACTTGCTCTGGTTCGATGCCGTGGTCGGCTACCAGAGCGGCGATGCGCATGGCGACGGTGGCGGTCTTGCCGGTTCCAGCCCCAGCCTCCACCCGGAGGGGGGCCAGGGGGGCCTCGATGATTCGGCGCTGCTCCTCGGTGGGCACGATCATGCTGCGAACCCCTGGCGGCTCTCCGGCCAGGCCGGACAAATGAGCCGGAAGTGACAGCGGCCGCAATGCCGGCCGGGGCGAGGAGTCCAATCCTCGTTGCGAATCCGACCAGCTATTTCTCGCAAACGAGCACCGAGCTCGGCAAGCCGCGCCGGTTGGAAGGCGAGGGTCTTCTTCTTTCGGTCGGCCAGCGGGAACCAGAATTCGGCGGCAGTCGGTTGTCCGAATTCGGCCAGCGAGGGGTCGGCGCCCGCCGCCATGTAATAGAAGGCGAGCTGGATGGACACGGCGGCGTCGTTTTGGGTGGGCGGGCTTGCCATGGTCTTGTAGTCGACAATGCGCAGTTCGCCCGGTGTTGTCATTTCAACGCGGTCGGCGCGGCCCCGCCAGATGAGGCCGTCCAGTTCGTAGACCAAAGGATGTTCGAGGGCGATGGGGATAGCCGTTCCTCCGGGCCAATCCTCGTACAACGAATGAATCAGCCTGAGGCCCCTCTTCCGCCACGCGGCGGTGAGGTTCGGACCCCCGAAATCGGCTGACCCAAACACCTCGTCGAGGATCTGTTCTGCGACGACCAGGTCGGCATGGGGGACCATTGCGTCCAAGGCGTGACGTTCGGCCCGCTCGAGCACGGTGTGAATGAGGGATCCGAATTGGGCATATGGACCAGCCGAGTCGAGGACGTGAAGGCGGCGTTCCAGCACGTACCGGCGTGGGCATTGGTCGTAACTCTCTGCCTGGCTCGGCGACAGGACGGGCGGACCGGAGAGCACTCCGGTGTCGGGTCCCCGGCCAACGGCCATCGGCAGGCTGGTCGGGTCGGGTAGCGCTGCTGATGGCGGCCGGGCGAGAACCTCGGCTGCGGCCAGCCGGCGCGGGGCGGATTCGGCTGGGTCGATCAGCACCCGGCGGAGATATGCCTCCGCCTCCCGGGGGGTGATCGGCAGAGGTGATGCGCCTGGGGGGGGGCGAAGCTGCGCGAGCGATGGCGCACCGCCGGCGGCGATCAGGAATCGACTCGGCCGGCTTTCCGCCTCGTCGAGGCCGGCGTCAGTGGCGGTCCAGACCACTCGGCGGCTGGCTCGGGTCATTGCGGTATAGGCGAGGCGCATCTCTTCCTGCAGCCGGAAGGCGCGCCTTTCCGCAGTGAGCGGTTCAAACAGAGTTCCCCCCCGTTGCAGGTTGGGAAAGGATCCCTCCGTGGCGTTGGCTAGAAACACGACCTCGAATTCGAGGCCTTTGGCTTGATGGAGCGTTGTGAGGGTGAGCTCGTCGGCCGGCGGGGGCCGGAAGCTGAGCAGCGGGGTGGCTTCGAAGTCCTCCTGTTCGCTTAGTGCCACGAAGTCGGCCAGGGTGAGCTCGGGATCACGCAATGCTTGCTGGGCGAGGGACTGCTGAAGAGAGGTCCAGGCGGCTCGGAAGTCGCGGTGGTCAGGTGATGCGACCAGGCGCCCGAACTGAGGCAGCGTGGTCCACAAGTGCCAGAAGCCTTCGACGGCGCTGCGTTCTGTTGACCAAGCCGGATGGGCGAGTAGATCCACCAGTTCGGCCGACGCCGGGAGTTGGTCTGCCAATACGGCGGTCCAGGGCCGGCCGGTCTTTCGACGGGTCCGGAGAAGTTCCCGTTCCTCGCCAAGCGGCAGTTCGAAAAGCGGTCCGAGCAGGACCCGCCGCATCGCCCGATCAGCTTCTTCACCCACTCCCAATCCCTCCCCGAGGTGGGCCTTGCCCTCCAGAACTGCCACCTTGACCACGTCGGTGACGAGCCGGGTGGCGGGATGGTCGACGAGGCGAACGTCGGGAGTTTGGTGCGGGACGCGCCTTCGGGAAAGCGCTCTGGACAGCTCGGGGAGGAACCGTCGCTTGGATCGCACGAGCACGGCCATCGAGCGATAGGCCATCGACTCCTCGATATTGAGTCGCTGCACCTCACCTGCGATCCAGTCGGCCTCGGCCGACTGCTGGTCGAACGTGTAGGTGTCCACTCGACCCCGGTGAGGGGCGGGCCGGAGGGGGCCAGCTTCGCCCGGCAAGCGCCCGCCGGCTGTTATGCGAAGCGCTGAGTCCAGTATCTCCTTCGGCACTCGGAAGCTGGTGGTGAGCACGAGTCGCCGAGGGGGGGCGCCATGCAGCCCGCGGAACCGCTCCATGAAGGCAGCGACGTTGCCTAGTTCTGCGCCTCGGAAGCTGAATACCGACTGGTAGGGATCGGCAGCAGCCGTGATGTTGCGGTGGCCGGCCGTGATCAGGTCGACCAGTTGGGCCTGGGCCGTGCTGGTGTCCTGGTATTCGTCGACCAGTACGTAGCGGTATTGATCGGAGAGGGCGGTCCGCTCCACGGCGGCGATGCTGGCGGCGTCGACGAGGAGACGCCCGTAATCAATGCGATGCCGGCGGGCTAGCTCGGCGTCATATTTGGTCAGGAAGTCCTCCATGGCCGGCCCCGCCGGACCGACCAAGCCTTGCGAGCCGCCCTCCGTCCGTTCGCGCAACCGCAGCAGATGATCGGCGAGCGCCTCCGCCATGGCTTTGGTACCGAGGAGTTGGCTGAATGGTGAGGGCCAATTGGCGGGGTGCTCGTCTGCCAGCAGGTCTCCCACGAGCGCTACTTGTTCCGGTCCGGTGAGGAGCGCCGGAAGTCGATCCCAACCGAGGGTATGGGTGCCGTAGGTCTCGAGCAACCGATAGGCGAACGAGTGAAACGTGGAGGCATCGACGCGAGCGGCAGTGCGGTCGAGAGCGGCTTCAACCCGCCGGCGCAGATCGGCGGCGGCCCGCCTCGAGAAGGCAAGGATGAGTACCTGGTCGGGCCGGGCCCATCGATGGTCGATGAGATGGACAGCTCGCCGGACCAGGAACTCGGTCTTGCCGGTCCCCGGTCCAGCCACCAACAGCTGCGGACCCTCGGTGTAGGCGATCGCCTTCGCCCAGTCATCCGGTCCGACCCGCCAGTCCTCTGCCACGGTCTGAGGGTAGGTCAGGCAGCCCGGTGTTCGACGGAGCTGGGGGAGCACCATGGACAGTTAGCGGCGACACCATCGAAAACCACGCCGACGGGGAGGCCGAGGGAAGCGAAAAGGTCTTCTGTGTTCATACCCGGCAACCTACAACTCGGGTGTGACACTAAAGGTCGGGGTGCCCGGATCGGGTCGGGGAGGTCAGCCCCCTGTCCAAGATCTGGACACCCGACCTTGCGAGGCCGCCACCGTCCAGCGTCTCTGATCAAAGTCCCCCCGAATCTTTGACGGCTAGCGGCTGAGAGGTCGCTGGAACGGCACCAGAAAACCACCGACCAGTTCGGTGACCTTGATCTGGCGCCGGGACAGCCGGTCGGCCCAGTGCTCGGCGATGCGGCGATCTGGACACAGCAGGGCGGTACTAGAAGAGGACACAAGTGGCATGACGGAGTCGAGGTCGGGACCGATGCGGCGATAGCCGAGACCGCTGGTGGTCACCCATCGTCGCACCGGGTCGAGATCGGAGCTTCGCAGATCGAGAACGGTCTGCACCCCGTGGGATGCGAGTTGCTCCACCGTGTCTACTGAAGCCCCGACCACCACCACGACTGTCATGCCACCACCACTGTCATGTGAGATTGTGCCAGCACTGCGAAGTGCCCCTGCGGTGCCTACTGGCTGGCGGCTACCGGGAGAAACGCCGGGCAGATGTCGTTGAACGAGCACCAATCGCACAGTCGCCCGGGACGAGGAGGGAACTGCTGACGCTCCATCGCCCGGTTGATGGCCGCCCACAGGGCACGTAGCTGTCGCTCCATGGCATCGAGTTGGAAGTCATCCACCGCCAACCGGTAGAGGGTGGGACCGTTCAAGTAGATCAGCCGGATTTCGGCAGGCGTACGTCCGAGCTGGCGTCTGATAAGCAATGCGTAGATCTTCAGGGCGAAGAAGGCAGGCAGGGCGTAGAGCTCTGGGGGCGCCGACCCCGTCTTGTAATCGGTGATGATCAGGCGCCCGTCGGGTAACTCGTCGATGCGGTCCAGGATGCCCTTGATGACGATGCCGTCTAGGTCCTGGAGCATCTCCAATTCACGGTCGAGGGGGATTACTTGGGTAGGATCCTCGAGACCGAAGTAGTTCGAGAGTAGTGCCATGCTCTCCAACCCCCAGGAGCGTTCATCATCGAGGGAGGAGAACAATTCGGAATACTCCTCCGTCCCCCGCATTTCCGTCCACACCGTCCGGAAGAGCTCGTGGAGGGTTTCGGCGGAGCGCTGCTCGGAGGGAAGGTCGAAGAGACGTTGAAGGGCCAGATGGGCGGCGGTCCCTCGCGCCTGCTGGACCGACACCGGCTCCGGCAATCGGTCGATAGCCCTGAATTTGTAGAGCTGCGGACAGGACTTGAAGTCGGCAGCCCGGCTGGGGGAGAGGGTCTCCAACATGACTCTGACTATACGCCGAGCGAATGACAGGTTTGGGATTCGGTGGCTCAGGGAACGAACCTGATACACCCGAAGGCTGTCAGGTCGCGAATATCTTCTCCGTTGCGCGAAATCTGGCGACTCCATTCGGCGTCGACGGGCAACTTGTGCTCGGTAACTTTGCATCGTCCGCATCGAGGGAAACCTTGGAGCGGTGCCACCGGGTCGAGAGGCTCGGACCGGTAAGCCTCCCGTAAGAACGGGCCCGCACGGGTTCGGAGTTGTGGGAGACGAAGAGCCCCGAGGGGGCCGCGGCTTCGGCCAAGGCTTTCTCGGGGTTTCTTCGTTTCCGGTAGATTCGGCCAAGTCGCCGTCGCTTGAGTGTCGCGACGTGGGTGACCGGGGCCGCGCGAAACCTTTCCTCTCGTCGCGAAAAACGCCCAGGCAAAACCGCCCAAAACCCCTGGATCTCGGTGTACGGTCTTCTCAGCCGCGGGGGAGACCTCGCAGCGAAACCGGACAGCGCGCGAGTGTCCGGAGTCGTCCACTGAGCATCCCGACGTACGGGAGCAGCCACCGTAAGGTGATGCCGGCCTTTTCGAGGGGCCGGTCGGATGGAACGGCAACCGTCGCATGTCGGTAACGGTGAGCGGCGGCGGCGGGACCGGAAACGGTCCTGCCATTCCTCTGGACGCAGGGGAAGCGCCGGGCGACCCGCCTCGTGTGGGCGCACCAGCGCAGGTTGAGGTTCGCAAGGACCCCAACCATGCTGGTTCGGTCATCGACCGGATCGGCAGCCACCGCCACGTGTGTGGTGCCCGAAAGGGCCCGCTCGCGGAGCGGGGTCCGGGAAGCCCCGAGAGGGCAGAGGCGCAAGCCGAAGCTCCCTCGGGGTTTTCTCGTTGAGGCGTCCTCGCCGGTTCGAATTTCGGTGCCGGACGCGACCGTCATCGACGCCAGCTGGTCCTTAGAATCGCGACCATGGCCTATCCCGAGAAGTTGCTCAGCCCCGGCGAGACCGTCGTCACGGAATTCCGGCCCCATTTCCAGGTGCTGATCACGCCAATCCTTTTGACGTTGGTGGCG
>CAYUKI010000012.1:6053-17555 GCA_964445235.1 uncultured Acidimicrobiia bacterium
CCGTCGATTGGAGCATCGGTGCCGTCGTCATCGCCTGGTTGGTGTTGACCGCCCGACGTCTGGTCGACTGGTGGTTTACCCATTACGTGATCACCAACGAACGCGTGATCTTTCGGGCCGGAATCATCTCCCGCCGCGCCAAGGAGATCCCGCTGGAGGTGATCAACGACGTCGAGTTCAAACAGTCCCTGTTTGAACGTCTGGTGGGCAGCGGTGACCTGGTGATGGAGTCGGCCGGTGAGTTTGGGCAGAGCCGTTTCACGGATATCCCCGATCCGGAGGCGATGCAGTCCCTCATCTACCAGGTGCGGGAAAGGCGGAAGGTCTCCCTGGAAGGGGGCGGGCGCTCGGTAGCCCAAGAGATCGAAACGCTGGCTCGGCTACGGGACCAGGGTGTGATCTCGGCTGCGGAATTCGACGCTCAGAAGAAGAAGTTGCTTGAGTCCTGATCCGCTTCTCGGTGGGGGTGTGCCAGCCTCCGGGGTGAAAACCCGAAGAACGATTCTCCACTGAAGGGTGCCGAACGGCGGTCGTGGCATTACGCTGTAGGCATGTTTGAGGCTGTGGAGCACGTTGAACTGAGGGACGAACTCGGGGCACCCGTCCAGGAGAGGATTCTCGGTTCCTTCGACGACGAGAAGGAAGCGCTCGAGGTGGCCAGGGTGGCGCGGCGCCGGTTCCTCGAACAGGCCCGCGATGACTACGCCTGGTGGACGGTGCGAAGCCCAGGCGCCCGGCTCGCCCGTTGGATAGCCGATTCCCAATCCGATCGCGAATTCGCTCTCGACCTCACAACCGGTCAGCTGGTCGAGGTCCAATAGCAGACCCGCCACATTTGGGGCGGGGACCCGGTGCCCTCGCTGGATGTTCCCGATCATCTACGATCGAGTCGTGACTCTTCGAGCGTTGCTGGCCGAGCACGGAGTCCGAGAGACTGCCACGGTCGGCAATCGAGTCGGGATACTCGCCCTGCACGGTGGTTTGGAAGCTGGGACCTCGGAGATCGCCCAGGCAGCGGCTGAGCGCTGCGGAGCTGGCCTCTACACCGTGGACCAGCCAGCCGCGTTGGCCTGGCACGTTCCGAGCATCGAATATCACCCCGGCCACAGCACCGGCCTCGACCGTGTGCTGTCGTCGATCGACGTGGCCGTATCACTGCACGGCTACGGCCGGCCGCACCTTCGCCCGGCGGTCTTGCTCGGGGGGGGGAATCGCTGGCTGGCCTCCGCTCTAGCCCGGTATCTGCGTTACCGCGGAGTTCCGGTCATCGACCGTCTCGAGGAGATTCCGGCGGGTCTGCGGGGTCTTCATGCGGCCAACCCGGTCAATCTGCCGCCGGGGGGGGGAGTGCAGGTCGAGCTGCCCGTCGGGGCCCGCCAAGGCGACTCGGCCGAAGCCGTCGTCGCAGCGATCACTGCGCTGGCCGCGCTCTCCGGCCCGACCTCAGTGGGCACACCGCCACGGTGAGACAGCTCCATGAATGGTGGGGATACGTGACGGTCGGGTTGCTGGCGCTTGGCGGAGTGGCTCACCTGGCGGTGGCCGCCCGCCGTCGGGCCCTGGGACGTCTGGCCCGCGCCCTGGCGTTCGCATCTCTCGCCGCGGTGGCGCTCCAGGTGACCTTGGGCGTGGTGATGCTCCAGACGGAAGGAATGCGGCCGGGCAATCAGCACGTGTTCTACGGTGTGGTCATCTCTTTCACGCTCGCCTTCGCTTACATCTACCGTCAGCAGTTGGAACGGCGGCCGGCGATCTATCGGGGACTGCTACTGCTTTTCCTCATGGGTCTGGCGATTCGTGGCATCCTCACCTTCGGCAACAACTTCTGATCGGGAGGCGCGATGATCCTCGATGGCAAGCGATTTGTGATCACCGGTATTCTCACCGACGACTCGATCGCCTTTCACACCGCTCGGACCGCCCAGGAGCAGGGTGCAGAGATCGTCGCCACCGGTTTCGGCCGTGGCCTTCGGCTGACCGAAAGGGCGGTGCAGCGATTGCCCACACCCTGCAAAGTCTTGGAGTTGGATATCAACGAACCTGCCCACATGGCTGCGTTGGTGGCCGCCCCGGAAAGGCCTTGGGGGGGGGGTGGACGGAGCCCTCCATGCCATTGCCCTTGCCCCGGCCGACGCCTTGGGCGGCAACTTCCTCAACACTCCCCCCGAGAGTGCGCAGACCGCCTTCATGGTTTCGGCGTTCTCTTACAAGACGCTGGCCGTGGGGCTTTTGCCGCTGCTGGAAAAGGCCGGGGGAGGTTCCCTGGTGACCCTCGATTTCGACAACACCCAGGCGTGGCCGGTCTACGACTGGATGGGGGTCGCCAAATCAGCTCTCCAGTCGGTCACCCGCTACCTGGCAAGGGACTTGGGACCGAAGGGGGTACGGGTCAATGCTGTGTCGGCCGGGCCACTCGCAACGGTGGCGGCCAAGTCGATCCCCGGCTTCGACATGTTCGACGAGGTGTGGGCAGAGCGGGCACCGCTACGCTGGAACACCGGCGATCCCGAGCCGGTGGCGCGGATGGTATGCGTGTTGTTGTCCAACTGGGCAACCATGACCACCGGGGAAGTCATCCACGTCGACGGGGGTTTTCACGCCGTAGCGGCCGGGCCGGCGCGGAAGGGACCCTAGCCCTCCCTCAACTGGCGCGCAGGTCCCTACCCCCCGGGGTGGCCGGAAGCCTCAACACGAACGTCGCGCCCCCCCCCGGCGTGTTTTCGAGCTCGACCGTCCCGCCCATGGCCTCGGTCAACCCTTTTACGATCGACAGGCCCAAACCGGTTCCGCCCTGGCTGCGAGTATCGGCGTTCTCTAGCTGGCCGAACCGTTCGAAGGCGCGGCCCGTCTTCTCCGCCCGGATGCCGGGTCCGTGGTCGACGACGGCAATCTCGATCGTCGAACCGTGGGACTCGGCCCTCATCTCGACCGGCCGGCCGGGTGCGTACTTGGCGGCGTTGTCGAGCAGATTGATCAAGACGCGCCCGAGGTGGTCAGGGTCGATGGTGGCGGTGGCGGTGGGTGGCACGACCTTCAACGAGACGTCTTCCAAACCCGGCACCGTGGCGAGCTGTTCGGTCAGGAAGTCGATCAGCCGGATCGCTTCGGGGTGCATCGGGAGGCTGCCGCGGTCGATGCGCGAAACGGTGAGGAGGTCCTCGATGAGCCTCCGCAAGCGGGTTGCCTGTCTCCGCGCCGATACGAGAAGCTGGCGGGCGGAGTCGGACCGAGGGTCCAACTCGGGCCGCACCAGAGTGTCCAATGACCCGATAATCGAGGTGAGTGGGGTGCGGAGCTCATGGCTGACTACAGACACGAAGTCCGATTTCATGGTGGCCATCTCCTCCATGCGTCGGCTCATCGCGGCGGCGGCTTCATATCGACCCATCTGCGACACCACGAGCGCGGCGGGAGCAGCCAGCGAATCGAGAGCTGCCAGCTGCTCGGGACGAAAGGGACCATCTCCGCCGTGATCTCCCACGGCGATCAGCCCGATGGTTTCGTTCTCGATTCGGAGCGGTGCCACGAGTGCCTGCCGCAGACCGAGCTCGGCGAGCACCCCGTATTCCTGCTCGGCCAGCGGTTGATCGATGACGGCAGAGGTGCCGGCCCCGAAGACTCGCTGCAGTTCCCCGGCACCCCGGGCGGGTAGTTCGAGGGTTCCCACCGCCAGCGTCTGTCCGGCTACCCAGATGGGACTGACCACGGTCAAGGTGTCGACCAACGGCCGATGAAGCATGACCACCCCCACTTCGGCCTCCAGGTAGTGACAGATCGTCCCCACCAGCTTCGGCAGGAGCTCGGGGAAGGAGTCGGCGCCGGCGAGCGTGGTGGTGACCGCATACAAGCGCTCGAAGTCGGTCTGCTGTCGGGCCAGCTTCTCGGCCGAGGCGGCGTCGTGAGCAGCGGTTCGGACAAACTGGCTGGCAAGCGCGCCGGTGGCGGCGGCCACCACTGCCAGGGCGAGGGTTGCTCCCAGCTGGGCGCTCCAGTCAACCTTTCCGGCCGACGCCGAGGCCAAGGTAAGGGCCACCATGACGACGATCGTGGTGATCGTGTGGTGGCGCCGACCCAGGCTGGCGCCGCTCAATGCCACGACGCCGAGTGCGGTGGGAAGGGCGAGCACCCGCATCGACAAAGGGGCGGTGGAGAGGGCCGCCCCCGCCGCCAGCCAGAGCGTGATGGCCCAGAGCAGTAGCTGTCCCAGGGGCTTTTCGAGGAGACGGCGCCAGTCGGTGAACTGGAGAATGAGGAAGGCGGGTAGGGTCCCGATGATGGCCGCCAGCACTGGCCACATCGTGATCGAGCCGGTGCGGATGGCCTGGGCCAAGACGACGAGTGGGAACGACCACGCCACGAAACGCGACCGGCGGACGACGGCCGCTCGAAAGCGCTCGACTGGTTTGGGCGATGCGGCCATGGGCGGAGGGATGGGAAGTGCCAGGGTAATGTCGGCAACCTGGTCACCCTTGGTATCGGAGAGTTGGCGTGGCGCTGAAGGCCCTTGCCGGCGGTTCGTTGTTCGCAGATAGCTACGGCACCGGAGCCCCGCACGTGCTTGCCCTGCATGGCTGGGGGCGGAACCGCGCCGACTTTCAGCGAGTTCTCGAAGGTCTGGACGGCTTGGCGCTCGACCTACCCGGGTTCGGCGCCTCACCCCCCCCCGAGCAACCGATCGGCACTGCCGGCTACGCCGACCTGTTGCAGCCGGTACTTGCCGAATTCGCCACCCCACCGGTGGTGGTTGGTCACAGTTTTGGAGGCAGGGTGGCGGTGGCGCTGGCGGCGCGCTCCCCGGTCAGCGCACTTGTGCTCACCGGGGTGCCCCTGCTGGGTTGGGCGACGCGAAAAAACCCCAGGCTCGTGTTTCGGATGCTGCGGGCCGCCCATCGTATCGGGGTCATCTCCGAACAGCGCATGGAAGCGATCCGGGGGCGGTACGGTTCGCTCGACTACCGCGCAGCGACGGGGGTCATGCGAGGCGTCCTGGTCCGGGTCGTGGCGGAGTCATACGCTGACCTGCTGTCCGGGCTCGACGTCCCGATCCATCTGGTTTGGGGGGGGGATGACCGCGAAGTGCCGGTAACCGTGGCGGAACAAGCGTTACCGCTGCTCAGACACGGTCGCCTCACCGTGGTTCCGGGAACGGGTCACTTGCTGCCCGTAGAGGCGCCCGACCAAATCCGTCGCGCTGTCTTGGGTCTCCTCCCGTGAGGCCGCTGGTGGTGTCGGCCGCTACCGGGGCTTTTGGTCTGGCGGCGCTGAGATGGCTCCGGGTCGCCCAACGAGAGCATTACCTGGCCGGGGCGGCCGGGCGCTTCGCGGCACGTTGGTGGCGGCTTCCCCGCAACCTGCCGCTGTCTGTCACGCTCGTGGCCGCGACCCTGGCCGCGTTCCGTTGGCCGGCGGCCGGTCTTCTCACGGCGGCGATGGTGGCGGTGGGACCGCTCGGTCTCGGCTGGCGGGGTCGGACCTCGCAACTGGCATGGACGATGAGAATGCGCCGCCTGGCCGGGGTGGTGGGGTTTCTGGGTCTGGCCTCGCTCGTCTGGTCGTTGGCGGCGGGTTCGGTCGTACCCGCGTTGGCCGCGGCCCTGGGGGTTCCCTGGCTCGTCGATGTCGGGCTGTTCTTGTTGGGCCCGATCGAAGCGAGGCTCGGCCGCCATTGGGTGGTAGAGGCCCAGAACAAACTGGCCGGTTCGGGGGCGAGGGTGGTTGCCATCACCGGGTCCTATGGGAAGACCACCACCAAGTCGTACCTCGTTCATCTGCTCTCGGCGGTTTGCCGGGTAGCGGCCAGCCCGGCCAGCTTCAACAACCGCATGGGGTTGGCGCGGGCCATCAACGAGAACCTCACCTCCGGCACCGAGGTCTTCGTGGCGGAGATGGGGACTTACGGCCCGGGGGAGATTGCCAACCTCTGCAGGTTCGTACCTCCGGTCGTGGCGGCGATCACGGCCATCGGGCCGGTTCACCTGGAGCGGTTCGGAAGCCTCGAGGCGATCGTGGCCGCCAAGGCCGAGATCCTGGCGGGCGCCTCGGTGGCGGTGCTCAACGTCGACCACGCTGCCCTGGCCGAGCTTGCTGAGCGGGAATCAACCCGGCGCCGGGTGATCCGGTGTTCGTCGGCCGATCCCCGGGCGGAGGTTTTCGTCGAAGCTGGTTCGGGCCAGGTCTGGGTGGAGGGCCGGTTGATCGGCTCGGCGCCGGCGGGGCGAGCAGCAGCTGTCAATACGGCCGTCGCGGTGGGGGCGGCGATTGGACTTGGATTCGAGCCGGCCAGGCTGGCTGGACGCCTCGCCGACTTGGCGGTTCCTCCCCACCGTGCCAACGCGGTGATGGGGCAGGGGGGGTTGCAGATAATCGACGACACCTTCAACTCCAATCCGGCGGGCGCCGCCGCAGCGTTGGAGAACCTGGGGGCGCTGGCGGGGGACGGTAGGAAGGTGGTCGTGACGCCGGGAATGGTGGAGCTGGGTCGGCGCCAAGCGGCCGAGAACGCCGCCTTTGCTGCTTCGGCTCTCGCCGTCGCCGACCAACTTGTGGTGGTCGGAGAAACCAACCGGGCGGCGCTGCTGAAGGGGGCCGGTTCTGGTGCGGTGGTCACTCTGCCGGACCGGCAAGCGGCGGTCGACTGGGTGCGAGCCAACCTCGGCGCCGGCGACTCGGTCCTCTATGAGAACGACCTACCCGATCACTATCCATGAGCTATGTTCGTGGGGCGCCACCCGACACGGTGTGGCGCCTCTAGCGGCGATGCTCGGCAACCGCCAGCAGGCTGAGTACTTTGTAGCCGGACATCAGTGCGACGAGGAGAACTGGTGGCCCATCCCGTAGTTGTCTTTGGCGGTCCTTCGCCCGAGCACGACATCAGCGTGCTCACGGGCCTCCAAGCCGTGCGTTCGCTTGGGGATGCCGAGGCGGTCTATTGGAGCAAGGCGGGCGGCTGGTTTGCCGTGGCCACCAGCCTCGAAGCTGTCGATTTCAGCGACGGTGTGCCGGCCAAGGCAAAGGAGCTGTCGTTTGTCGCCGAACCGGGGGGGGGACTGATGTACCGGAGGCGGCCCTTGAATATCTCGGTGGTCGTCAACTGCTGTCACGGCGGTCCCGGTGAGGACGGAACCCTCCAGGGCAGCTTCGACCTTGCCGGTCTCCGCTACACCGGCCCGGGGGTGTTGGGATCGGCTCTCGGGATGGACAAGCTGGCGTTCGGGGCAGTGGCAGCAGCGGCCGGTCTTCCATCTCTGCCTCGGGTGCTGGCATCCGAAACGTCGGCCCCTCCGCTCTTCCCGCCTCCGTACATCGTCAAGCCTCGCTTCGGCGGTTCGTCGATCGGGATCGAGGTTGCCTCCGACTGGGATACGGTTCTTGCACTCAGAAAGAGCTCTCCCCATATGGCCGACGGCGCTGTGGTCGAGCCCTTCTTGGAGGGAAGTCTGGACCTCCAGGTTGCGGTGCGCACCTATCCCAGCCTCGAATTGTCGGCGATCGAGGCGCCGGAGAGGGCGGCCGGCATAGGAATATATAGCTACGCCCAGAAGTACTTGGCTTGGGGGGGGGGAACAGCGGCCCGACGCTTGCCTGCGGACGTCTCTGAAGCCATCGCCAATAGGATCGGGGAAATCAGCGCCCGAGTGGTCGATATGATCGGGTTGCGTTCGCTGGCGCGGATCGACTTCCTGTGCCGGGACGATGAGCTGTTCTTGAACGAGGTCAACACCATTCCGGGCAGTCTCGCCACTTACCTGTGGATCGATCCTCCCCGCACTCGCCAGCAGTTGCTCTCCGACCTGGTGAGCGAGGTGTTGTCGCAACCGCCGCGCCGGTTCTCCACAGCGGGTTCGGACGGCACGGCACTAAGGAACGCCACCTCCATCGCCAACAAGCTCGGCTGAGAAAGCGTTGCTTGGGCAACCCCACCGGATGGGGGGTCGTTCCTTTGCGCTGGTGGGTCTAAAGGTGGACGATCGGGCAGGTGAGCGTGCGAGTGATGCCCTCGATCGACTGCACTCGAGCCACGACCAGCTTGCCGAGTTGATCGACGTCGTCGGCGGCTGCCTTGACGATGACGTCGTAGGGACCTGTCACATCATCGGCCGATTCCACGCCGGGAATCTTCCTGACTTCCTCGGCCACGATTGCCGCCTTGCCGACCTCGGTTTGAATGAGCACGTACGCCTCAACCACGCACCCTCCTAGATGCTCGGGCTAGCGACTATACCCTTGCCACCGACGCCGTGTCCGGGCCGGCCGGAAAGACGTCGCGACTCAATATCCGTCCTGGCCGATCCGGACGTTGCGGGCATACAGGACACTGTCGGAAACGTCGGTTTCGAAATTGATTCTCTGGCCCTGGCGGAGAGTTCTGAAGATGCTGCCCGCCAACGAGCCGGCCCGTAGAAAGACCTCGGACTGGTCGTCGTCGCGAATGATGATCCCTGCACCGGTATTGGGGTCGTACAACTTGATGACGCCCTGCATCAGGCTTTGGCGACCTTGCCCGCCTTGATGCAGGAGGCGCACACCCGCGCCCGCCTGGTGTTGGAGCCGTGGCTGATTCGCACCCGCTGAATGTTCGGCAACCACCGTCGGTTGTAGCGCTTATGGGAGAAGCTGACCTTCTTGCCGTAGCTGGGCTCCCGCCCGCAAATCTCACACCGAAAAGACATAGATCTCCTGGAAGGGGGGGAAGGCTAGCAGCGGCAGGCATCGACCCGAACTCGGCAGACGGGGCCGCGGGTCGGCCCGATCGCTGCTGTTCTAATGTCGGAGGTCATGTCTCTCGACTCGAACGGGCTCAAGCGGATTATCGGCCGGTATCACGAACGGTTGACCTCGTATCGAGACGCCATCAACCGCCTCAACGTCTACCCGGTCCCCGACGGCGACACCGGCACCAATATGAGCCTCACCATGGGCACGGTCGTTGACCATGTGCGGTCGGCAACCTCCATGGCGGAGGTAGCCGACGCCATCTCCCATGGTTCGCTGATGGGGGCGCGGGGCAACAGCGGGGTCATCCTCAGTCAGATTCTGCGCGGTCTTGCCGATACGTGGAGGGGCGTCGACGTTCTAGAGGTCCGGCACCTGGTGGAGGCTTTCGACCGGGCCTCCGCCGCCGCCTACCGGGCGGTACTTCGACCGGTGGAAGGGACCATTCTCACCGTTCTTCGGGAAGCCGCCGAAGCTGCTCGACAGGCTGGAAGTGCAGCGGGGGCTGACCTGGCCGGCCTCGCCGAAAGGGTTTACCAGCGGGCCGCCCAGGCCCTGGAGAGGACCCCGGAGCTGCTGCCTGTGCTCAAGCAGGCCGGGGTCGTAGATGCTGGGGGCGCCGGTTTCTTACTGCTCCTGGCGGCGTTCCTCGAGGAACTGACCGGCACCGAGGTATTGCTCCCCGAAGACCTCTTCAGAGCCGAAGGACACCCAGAGGGGTTTTTGGTCACAGAGGTCGCGTCGCTGCGCTACGAGGTCATGTTCTTCTTGAACGCCTCCGAGGAAAAAGTCGAGGCCATGCGTTCGCTGTGGGCCGAACTGGGCGATTCGATCGTCGTGGTCGGGGGAGGGGGAGAGTGGAACTGCCACATCCATACCGATGACATCGGACCAGCGATCGAGGCCGGCGCCGCCGCCGGTCGCCCTTTCGGTATCCGGGTCACCGACCTCTACGAACAAATGACCCCCGATGGCCACTCGTGGGGGCCCCGACGCCCTTCGGATCATCCGGCGGGGTCCCGGCGTACTTCGCATGCGGGCGGCAACTACCGCCCCAAGCCGGAATACGAGGCCGCGCCGGTGGGGGTCATCCCGGTGGTCGCCGGGGATGGGTTGGTGGCCACTTTCCGAGACCTCGGAGCCCAAGCGGTGGTGACTGGCGGACAGAGCATGAACCCCTCCACCCGCGACCTCCTCGACGCCGTCGACTCAGCGCCGGCTTTGACCGTCATCCTGCTCCCCAATAACAAGAACATCATTCCGGTAGCCGAACAGGTCGATGTCCTCACTCCCAAACAGGTCCTAATCGTTCCGACCCAATCCATCCCTCAAGGCTTGGCGGCCATGGTTGCCTACCGCCCCGACGACTCCGACCCTCGTCAACTTGCCGAGGACATGACGGCGGCAGCGGCCTCGGTCACCACGGGCGAGATCACCCAGGCGGTTCGCGATGCCGTGATTGACCTGGGAGTGATCAAGACGGGTGAATGGCTCGGTCTGGCTGAGGGGGCCATCACCGTGATCGATCCCAACCTCTACCGGGCGGCCGTTCGCCTGCTCGAGCAGGTGATTCCGGAGGAGACCGAAGTGGTGACGATCTTCACCGGCCAGGGCGCCGAACCGCCGGTCACGAAGGCCTTGGAGGCGTGGCTCTCCGACTCCCGGCCCCTCACCGAAGTACAAATCGTGTGGGGCGGCCAACCCCTATACGCCTATCTGATCTCGGCGGAATAAGGTCGGGTGACCCCCAAACCCCAACCCAGCTGACCCCAAACCCCCGTACCGGCGCGCCAAAACAAATCCGAAAGCACGAGCTCGTCGCTTCCCGGTCCCCCGGCCGGGGGGCGCTTCGTCCCAGCGGGGCTCCGGGGCCTGGTTGACTGGTTCCCCGAATGGCTACTCTCGCTCGTCTTGCCGACGTCACCGTCGACCAGGTCCAGGGCCTGGCCGGCAAACGCGCCGCCGCCCTCCAAAAGGTGGGCATCCGCTCGGTCGCCGACCTGCTGCTGCACGTGCCGCGTCGGTACATCGATCGCTCCCGAGTGACCGACATCGCCTCGCTGCCGCTCGGAGAAGAGGTGACCATCATCGGCACCGTGGCCTCGGCGGCCACCCGACGGCCCCGACGAAACCTCACCATCACCGAAGCCCGGGTCACCGACGGTGTCTCGTCTATCAAAGTGGTCTGGTTCAACCAGGCCTTCCGAGAGCGCCAGCTGAAACCGGGCACCGAGGTGGCTTTGTCGGGCAAGGTCGAGCTCTTTCGTGGCTCCCGACAGATGCAGAGCCCGGCGGTCGACGTTCTGGGCGGGGACGCCGAGACCCTCGTCACCGGCCGGGTGGTTCCAATCCATCCGAGCGTCGGAGACCTGGCCCCCGGACACCTGCGCCGCAGCATCCACAACGCCTTACAGCGATCCAAGCCTCTCGTCGACCCGTTGCCGCCCGAGGTGATCGAGCGGAACCGACTCCTCGACCGCGAGACGGCCACGTCTCGAATCCATTTCCCCGACAGTCTCGATCAAATCGAACCGGCGCGGCGGCGGCTGGTCTTTGATGAGCTCTTCAGGTTGGAGGTGGCCCTGGCGCTTCGCAAGCACCGGCTCATCGAAGAAGGGAAGGGGATCTCCCATGAGGTGGGAGGGGGTTTGGCGACGGCCTTTCTGGCCGGGACATACCTCATCGGGATCACCGTGGGCTGCCTCATGGGGTATTTCGGGGGCGCCCTGGACCCTGTCGGTCAGCGGCTGATCGAGATCTGGTCAAACCTCCCCTTCCTGCTCATCGTGA
>CAYUKI010000013.1:0-14895 GCA_964445235.1 uncultured Acidimicrobiia bacterium
TCACAGGCGTAGATCGGATCCGACTTGGCCCCGCTCCCGGCCACCCTCGGTGCACCGCAGGAGACCGCTCCAGTCCACTAGCGAAGGCCCGGCCCGTCGGACCCCGGATTACCCGGTGAGGCCGAGTGGGGTGAGGTCGAGACCTGCTGGGTCGGTGTCGAGACGGGAACGCCACGTGGTCGATTCTGCGACCCGTGTCACGTAGGCGGCACGCGCCTTCTTGCCGGGGGCGGCGTCCGGCGCCGAAGTCACTCCTTCGTACTGGGTGGCGAAGAACGAGCGCATGGCGTCGAGTGCTTCGCTGCGGATCTGTGACACCCGAGCAGTCGTGAGTCCCATGTCCTCAGCGACGTCCTGGAGCAGCTCGCCGCGCAGGTAATAGCGTGAGATCACCTCGGCTTGCACCGGGGGCAGGTGGCGTACCGCAGTCTGCAGCGTTCCTCGCAGCTCTCGCTGTTCGAGTGCTAGCTCGGGCACCGCATCGATCCTCTCTTCCTCTACCCGCTCGGCCAACGACGTCTCTTCGGGGTCGGCGGTGTCGAGATGCAGCAGGGTGGAGACACTCGCCTGCGCCTGGCGGGCGGTCAGGTCGGCGACCGTGATGCCTAGACAGCCGGCGAGCTCGGCCTGCGAGGGAGCCACGCCGGTCTGCTCCTCCAGTCGGACGGCGGCCTGCTGGATATCTCGCAGGTGCCTACGCACCGAACGGGTGGCCCAGTCGCGGTTACGGGTGGAATCGATGATGGAGCCCCGGATGCGGATGGCCGCATAGCGGGCAAAGGGGATCTCGGCTTCGGGGTTGTAGCGGCGGGAGGCCTCCACCAAACCGAGCGCCCCGGCATTCCAGAGTTCGGCCCGGTCGACGTGGCGGGGGTAGCGAACTGCCAGCTCCGAGACGACGTGGCCCACCAAGTCGAGAGTCTCTGTGACCAGTGCGTTCTGCTCCTGGGTTCTCAGCGTAGGCACGTCCAACTCCTCTGTTGGAATCCCCCGAACGCTCCAAATTCGCCGTTCTCTCGCGTGATCGGCCTAGAGGTAACTGATCCTTGAGAGCCATTTGAAATAGTCCTCAAGTCCCCCGAAAATCCCTTAAAACCTCGGGCACACTGCCGAGCTCGATCGAGGCCTTAACTCTGGCCAATTGCCGCCGACCGGTAGCAGGAAGGACCGCCTCGGCGCGGAACGAGGCTCATAAATCGCCGGTCCGCTGCCGATACACGAATGGACAAGGCGGCCGGCTCAGCCCGGTCATAGCTCCGAACGACAGTTGGAAAACCCATGGAAGCAAACGAACTCGACACCCTGCGGAACCGACTCCAAGAACGTGAAGACGAACTCCGCAACCTCCGATTGTCGCTGGACGTCCTCACCCCAGTCGACCTCGCGACCGGACTTCTCAACCGCAACGGTCTCCTCGAGGCCATCGAGAACGCCGCTCGCTGGATGGAGCGGCGCAGGGAACAGTTCGGGGTGGTGGCCATCATGGTGCCTGGGATCCAAGACCTCGCCGATGACACGGCCCGCACCAATGCCATCCGCCACCTGGGCGCTTCGCTGGCAGCGGCCGTCCGAGCCGTCGATGACGTCGGGCGCCTGAATGATTCCACCTTCGCATTGGTGCTGCGCGAACTTTCCCGACCCGGAGTAGACGCCGTGGCGGAGCGATTGAAGAAGGTGGTCTCGGTGGCCATGGACGGCGAACCGGCTCCATCGACCTGCCAAATTGGTGCCGTCTTGGTAGTGAACGATGCCCGCCAGCCCAGCACCCTTCTGGGGGAGGCCTACGACGCCGCCTTCACCGCTACGTCCGGCTCTCCCCACACCGTAGTTCTGTAAGCGGCGGCGAGACCCCACGAATATTTACCAGACGGTGCACTAGGCGCCGGTCAACCAACCCTCGACAAGGGTGACAGTGCCGCTCGACAGCCGAATCCGGGCGTCTCGATGGCCAGTTATAACGAACGCCAAGGCATCGGCGAACTGCTCGGCGGGAGTGGCCGCCCATCCGGCCGAATAGTCGAACCATCCCCGCTCGGCCGGGAGCCCCTGGCTCTCGTAAAAGGCGGTCGTGAACGATGCGTCCTCATACAGACCGCAGGAGATCATCGCATGGTGGGACAGTTCATGAACCGTGGTGTATGTGAGGCTCTTCGCGGCGCGATTGGGGTTAATCGCAACGGTTGCCGTGGTGGTGCGGTATTCACCGCGCCATTTGATCCGCTCGAAAACCACTTGAGCCGGACCGACGCACCCGATTCCACCCACCGACTCTTCGAAAGCGGACACTGCCGCTTGGACCGTGGCAAGTGGCTTGGGCGACGCTCCTGACGCGGCGATCGAGACGACCTGTGCTTGAGCCCGGCCGGCCGGCATCAACACCAAGGCGGCAACTAGCGTCACCGCTACACGACGCAACATATACCTGGTTTCTGCACTGTTGCTGCCGGTCGGCCCTCGGCTCTCCGCTTTAAGCTTTGCCTCGAGACGACACCCTTCTGGCTCGGAGAAACGCCCTCAGGAGGGCGTTTCTCCGCGCCAAAAGTGGATAGAGAGAGGGCACCTCGAAGGCAGGTCCTAGCGCTCTGGTCGGAGCGTGGGGAAGAGGATGACCTCGCGGATGTGGTGGGAGTCGGTGAGGAGCATCACCAGCCGGTCGACCCCGATCCCCAAGCCTCCGGTCGGTGGCATCCCGTGCTCGAGAGCCCGTAAGAAGTCCTCGTCGACGGGGTGGGCCTCCTGATCACCCCCGGCGCGGGCGGCGGCCTGTTGCTCGAAGCGCTGCCGCTGATCGAGGGGGTCATTGAGCTCGGAGAAGGCGTTGGCGAATTCGCTGCCAGCGATGATCAGCTCGAACCGCTCGGTCAGGTTGGGATCGTCGCGGTGGACGCGGGCCAGCGGAGAGGTCTCCTTGGGATGGTCGAACACAAAGGTCGGTTCCCAGATGCCGTCCGCCACCACCATCTCGAAGATCCGATCGATGATCCTCCCATGCCCCCAACTCGGCTCGACGTGTACCCCGTGACGACGAGCCAAGGCGGCCAGCACGTCGAGAGGGCGGTCGAAACCGACCGGCTCTCCGACCGCCTCCGCCACCACGTCGACCATTCGCACCCGCCGGTACGGTGGCGTGAGGTCGATCTGACGGCCCCGGTAGGTGATCACCGTGCTACCCGTGGCGGCGACTGCGCAGGCCGCCGATACCTCCTCCACCAGGACAGCGATGTCGTGGTAATCGGCCATCGCCTCGTACGATTCGAGCATCGTGAACTCGGGGTTGTGCATGGAGTCGATGCCCTCGTTCCGGAAGATCCGGCCGATCTCGAACACCTTCTCGAAGCCGCCCACGATCAACCGCTTCAGGTGGAGCTCGATGGCGATGCGGAGAAAAATGGGCATGTCGAGAGCGTGGTGGTGGGTCGAGAACGGCCTGGCCAGCGCTCCCCCGGCCTCGGTTTGGAGGACGGGAGTCTCTACCTCCATATAGCCGCGATCGACGAACTGGCGGCGAAGTTCCGCCACCACCCGGCTGCGTACCTCGGCTACCCGGCGGGCCTCCTCGTTGACGATCAGGTCCACGTAACGCTGGCGGGAGCGGGTTTCGACGTCTTCCAGTCCGAGCCATTTCTCGGGTAGCGGGCGCAGCGCCTTGGCCAGCAGAGTGGAGGCCGACAACCGCACCGACAGCTCGCCCTTCCTGGTGGTCATGACCCGACCGGTGCCGAGCACCCAATCGCCGAGGTCGAACTCGGAAACTTCGCTCAGGACTTCGGGCGTGGCCGCATCGGCCAGCAGCTGGATGCGCCCCCCCCCATCCTGAATGGTCACGAATGCCAGCTTTCCGAAGGTCCGTTTCAACATCACTCTTCCGGCAATCGTGACTTCGAGGTCGGTCTCCGTACCGGGCTCTAGGTGGCCATGTGATGTCCGGATGTCGGAAGAGAGGTGGGTACGGTGAAGGCCCACCGGATACGGGTCGCCACCCCTCTGCCGATAGCCAAACACCTTGTCCAAGCGTTGGGCGCTGTCGGCGTTGTCGAGTAAATGGCGGGGCGGCTCCATTGAGGGTGGAACTGTCGAAGCCCGAAGCCCCAATGTCAAGCCACGTTGAGCTGGAAGACAAGACTCAGCCCGAACAGCGTGAGGTTCTCGTCGACAGTGGACACCAGCTTGCAGTGCGGGACCACCAGCGCAGCGACGCCGCCGGTGGCTACGGTCGCCGCTTGGGGGTGGGCCTCGAGCATCCGCCCGACCAGACCATCGACCAAGCCGGCGTAGCCGAACACCAGGCCGCTTTGGATGGCTTCGACGGTGCTCCGTCCGACCACCGACCGAGGAGTGGTCAGCTCCACCCGCCTCAGGGCGGCGGTGTGCTCGACCAAGGCGTCGGCGGCAACCGAAAGCCCGGGGGCGATTGCCCCGCCCAGGTAATCCCCCCCCTCCCCGACCAGGTCGACAGTTGTGGCAGTCCCAAAATCCACGACCACCACCGGCGCCCCATAGCGGTCGGCGGCCCCGATGGCGTTGACGATCCGATCGGCTCCGAGTTCGCGGGGGGTGTCGATATGGATGGCCATCCCGGTGCGGGTGCCGGGTCCGACCACCACCAACGCACCGTCGACGAGGCTTTCCAGGGTGGTGCGGAGAGAAGTGGTGACGGGGGGAACCACGCTCGCCAGAGCGGCACCGGTGGGGATGTGGCCGCCCAGGAGAGCTGTGAGCAGCAGCCGGTATTCGTCGGCGGTCCTTTCCGCGTTGGTGGAGATCCGCCAATGCTCGATCAGAGTCGAACCCTGCCAGAGCCCGATGGCGGTCTGGGTGTTGCCAACATCGATGGCGAGGAGCATCAGACCTCTCCGTACAGCAGGCTGCGACCCCGGAGCCTGACGCCGAGGTCCGGCCGGAGGTCGTCACCGTCGAAGGCAACGTTGTCGATAAGCCGCACCGCCCCCACTCGCCCCGCGACGCCTAGGAACGCCGGGCGGTCGAGGACCGCCATTGGTTCGACCCGATCCTGGGAGGCGAGCCGGCAGTAATCGAGATCGGCGCCCTCGCCGGCGGCGATCGACTCGAGGACCGCCCCCCTTCGCTCGCCCTCCTCGACGGCGGCCGCAGCAGCCAAGAGGCCCTTGCTGAGGGCAAGGGCGTTGGGCCGATCAGAGGGCTGCAGGAATACGTTCCGAGAGGAAAGAGCCAAACCGTCGGCCTCGCGCACCGTCGAGCAACCAACGATCTCCGCCGGCAGGGAGAGGTCGTGGACCAGCCTCCGCACCAACGCCAGTTGCTGAGCGTCCTTCTTGCCGAAGAAAGCAACGTCGGGCCGCAGGCCGGCCAGGAGCTTGGTGACGACCATGGCCACCCCCTCGAAATGACCGGGCCGATGCGGCCCTTCCATAATCTCGGTGAGGCCCGCCACCGACACCTTCGTCAACGGCTCCTCCGGATAGATCTCGGCGGGGGGGGGAGCGAAAAGCAGGTCGACGCCGGCTTCAGCCGCCAGGACGGCATCACGCTCGGCCCGACGGGGATAGCGCTCGAAGTCGGCGGCGTCGTTGAATTGCAGACGGTTGACGAACAGGCTGACCAGGACGGTGTCGCACCGCCGGCGCGCCTCGTGCATGAGCGAGAGATGGCCCTCATGGAAGAAGCCCATGGTCGGGACCAGACCCACCCGCCCCCTCGCCAGGTCGCGGGCCGCCGAGAACGTGGCGACGATTCTCATCGAAGCTCCGGAAAGACCTCGAACGTGCCAGCCAGCCGAGCGGTGGCAGCAGCCAAGGCCCGGAAGTCCCGACCATACGGGGTGGCGTCGACGGCGGCGAGCTGGCCGAGCACGGTGGCCCGATCGCCGCGGGCGATCGGCCCCGTGAGCGCCTCGAGCGGTCCGCGCTCGTAAACGTTCCTTACAGCAGACTCGGTGAGGGGCCGGGCCGCCTCCGCTGGCACGCCGGCCAGCTCAAACAAGCCTGCCGCCACCGCCAGGGCAGCCACCACATAGTTGGAGGAGGAGGAAGCAGCGGCGTGATAGAGAGGTTTGGCGTCGTCGCTGAGAACGAACGGGCGGCAGCCAAGCGATTGGGCAAGCTGGAACAGAACGGGCTCCAACTGGGGAGGGGCGGTTACCGCCACCCAAGACCCGGCGAGGGCGGCGGCGCCGGCTACCGGGTCGGGGAGAGTCTGCAGGGGGTGGAAGCTGGCCGTGAGGAGACCCGCCTCCTCGAGGGGTCGGAGGGCCGCTACTGATGTGAAACCGGACAGGTGGGCGGCGGCCGGCACGGCCGCGGCCAAAGGGGCGAGCTTCTCGGCGACCGAGCTGATGGCGTCGTCGCGGGCCGCCACCACCAGGAGGTCGGCAGCCGGAAGAGGCTCGAACCAGGAGAGCTCGGTCAGCTCGGCGGCCCACTCCGCCAGCTCCCGCCGAGCGAGAATCCCTACCACCTCGTGGCGAGATCGATGGGCAGCGAGGGCCAGTGACCCCCCCGCTCTCCCGGCCCCGGCGACGATCAAACGCATTTGGCTCCAGTCCTCCTTGGGTACCGGTCCAACCGGCGGAGCATAGAGGCGCTCACCCATCCCGGCGGGCATGCCGCGCCTAGGTGCACCAGCCTCAGATCAGCCAGGGAATGAAACGACGCCGTACGACCGCTCGATAGCCGTCGTACTCAGGGAAGCGGGCCGAAAGACGGCGCTCTTCCTCGGCCGACTTCGTCCAGAAGATCCCGACCAGGCCGACCACCAGCACAAGTGAGAGCCAGCTGCCCACCCACAGCGCCAGCCCGGCCAGCCCGAGGAGAAGGCCGCCGTAGATCGGGTGGCGAACCAGGCGGTAGGGACCCCCCCCCACCAGCCGTCCATCGGTGCGGGGTTCCGGATACGGAGTCAGGTTGGAGCCGAGGGTAAGGACCGCCCAGGCGACGAGGGCGGTCCCGGCGATGGTCAGGATGGCGCCCGGCCAGCCCCATCCCCGCAAGCCGCCGCCACCTGTCACCAAACCCACGCCGATCAGCCCGATCACGATCGCCTGCGCCACTACCCAGCCCTGGCCGCGACCGGTCCGGGCCCGAAATACCTTCACCTCCTGGTCCTGGCACGACGCCAGGGCATCGGCGGCGGCCACTCCCCCCCTGAGTCGGGCATCCGGCCACACCTCGGCCAGCGGCTCCAAGACGAACCGCCGCTCGGCGGCGCGGGGATGGGGGACCGTCAGCCCCGGCAGGTCGATCTGCTCGTCGCCGTAGACGATGAGATCGAGATCGATGGTGCGTGGGCCCCAGCGAACGTCTCGCACCCGACCGGCGGCTCGCTCGATCGCCAGCATGGCCTCAAGCAAGGCCGGAGCGGCCAGCTCGGTATCCAACACCACCACGGCGTTGAGATATGGACCTTGTTCGGGTCCTCCCACCGGTGCGGTTTCGTATACCGATGAGCGACCGACGACCTTCCCTAGGCTCTCGAGCCCCGCGATCGCACCATCAAGGTGGGCCGCCCGGTCGCCCAGGTTCGAACCGAGGGCGATGGCGGCCTTGGTCACCGAGCCCGGCTAAGAGTCACCGAGACATCGTCGACGGCTACGTCGAGGCGCGCCTCGGGCCTGTGCACGGTGACCTCCACCTCCAAGACCTGGGGGTCTTCGAGCACCATTTGGGCCACCCGGTACGCCACCCGCTCGATCAGATTCCAGCGCTCAGAGGCGACCAGATCGTGAACTCGTTTGGCCAGCGAGGCATAGTCGAGGGTGTGGGCCAGCTCGTCGGTCTGGGCGGCATTGTCGAGCGACCAAAGACTGGCGGTGACGTCGACGACGAATAGCCGGCCCTCTTTAGCTTCGACCGGCAGGTCTCCGGGTTGGGCGTGTACCCGGAGGCCTCGGAGGGTGATCTGGTCGGTCATCCCTCGGGAGGTTCGGGTAGAAGAGCCCGCCCTTCCGGACCGAGCGGCCGACCCAGAATCTCTTGTATGACCGCCGCCGCCAGTACCCGGTCGTTGAGGCGGCCCGAGGCGATCAGGTAGCCGCCCAGAAGGCCGGCCAGCGTGTCGTCGATGATCTCACGATGCACCAAGACCACCGCTGTCGGGTCAGCCAAGGCCTCGTCTAGCAGGCCAAAAACCCGGCCGGCGTCCTCCGAAGTGATCTTGGGGGCGACGACCATTTGATGAGTCTGCAGACCGGCGTCTCGGTAGGCGGACAGGTTCTGGTTGGCAGGCAACAAGGAGATCACCGAAGTCACACCGGCTTCATTTTTCAACCAGGTGATCTCTTCCTCCCGACGCACCCGGCGATGCTGGAACCCGTTGCCGCCGATGCGTTCAGATACCGCCAGGCGGCTGGCGATCACCCATGTAAAGCCGCGTGGCTTCAAACCAGTCAACATGTCTCTCACCGGGCGCGCACGATAGCCTCGGCGATCAGGACGGCCTGCCGTGCGCCGGGAATTTCGTGGACCCGGAAGGCCTGAACTCCTTGCTCCACCGCCAGGGCCACCGTCACCGCGGTAGCGGGGTCGCGCAGTTCGGGGTCGTCGACGCCGGTGATCCGGCCGAGGAAGGACTTTCGGCTCGTGCCCACCATCACCGGGTAGCCGGTGGCGACCAACAGCTCCAAGTGCGCCAGCAGAGTCAGGTTGTCTTCGAAGGTCTTTCCGAACCCGATGCCGGGATCGATGCAGATGGCCTCGGCGGCTACGCCGTGCCTCTCGGCGGCGCCGGCTCGCTCGACCAGGAACGAGGTCACCTCGGCCACAACGTCTTCGTAGTGGGGGTCGACCTGCATGGTCTTGGGGGTGCCGAGCATATGCATTAGCACTAGACCGGCACCGGTCTCTGCCGCGACCCGAGCCATGTCGGAGTCGGACAATGCAGTGACGTCGTTGACGATCTCGGCGCCCGCCGCCAGGGCGGCCGCCGCCACCTCCGCCTTGGACGTGTCGACCGAGACGACGACTCCAGCGCCGGAAAGGGCCGCCACCACGGGGAGGACTCGGTCCAGTTCCACACCGGCCGAAACCGCCTCCGAGCCTGGACGGGTCGACTCCCCCCCCACGTCCACGACCGAGGCGCCCTGTGCGACGAGCTCGCGTCCGCGGGCAACGGCTCGGTCGGGGTCGGCGAATCGGCCGCCGTCGGAGAAGGAATCAGGGGTGACGTTGACCACGCCCACCAACACCGGCGTGGTCAGGGAAAGATATCGGGTGCGAAGCGCCCACCGCGTCGCCGCCGTCAATGCCGGGCTTTGGCCGATCAGCCGGCGCCGTCGGTGGCGGCCTTGCCGGCCGGCTTCAACTCGCTGACCGGTTCTCGGGCAACGGCGGCGGCTGGGCGGGCGTCGGCTGGTTCCGGTTCCGCCTCCGGCAGCGGGGTCGGCACCGGCTTGGCGACGGGACGCACGCTGGTACCGGCAGGAGGCAACTGGATGCGCATGGTGGCGTCGGGGGCGTGCTGCCATTTCGGTACATCGGCGAAGAGCTCGCTCACTTCGGTCGAATCGAGGGTCTCCTTTTCGAGCAACCTTTCCACCATGCGCTCCATGGCGACCTGGTGCTCGATCAGGATGAGCCGCGCCTCGTCATGGGCGGCGGTGATGAGCTTGCGAACCTCGGAGTCGATGAAAGCCGCCACCTCGTCCGAATAGTCCTGTTGGCGGGAATAGTCACGGCCGAGGAAGACTTCGCCGTTCGGCCGGCCGTATTGCATCGGTCCGAGCTGGTCACTCATCCCATACTCCATCACCATTCGGCGGGCGATGGCGGTGGCCTTTTCGATGTCGTTGGCGGCCCCGGTAGTGGGATCGGCATAGATCAGCTCTTCGGCGGTTCGACCTCCGAGGAGCATGGCCAACTCGTCGACGAGCTCGCTGCGCCGAACGAGGTATTTGTCTTGAGTGGGAAGCGACAGAGTGTGCCCGAGCGTACGACCCCGCGCCACGATGGTCACCTTGTGGACGGGGTCGGCCATCGGTAGGGCGTGACCCACCAGAGCGTGGCCGGTCTCGTGAAAGGCGATCAGCCGCTTCTCCTCGTCGGAGATGATGCGACTCTTCCGCTCCGGTCCGGCGATCACACGATCGATGGACTCTTCGAGCTCGTCCATGGTGATCTGGGTCTTATCGCGCCGAGCCGTCAGGAGGGCGGCCTCGTTGATGAGATTGGCGAGGTCGGCGCCGGTGAATCCGGGGGTCCGCCGCGCCAGCACCTCAAGGGTGATGTCGGCGGCCAGGGGTTTGCCACGGGCATGGACCTTGAGAATGGCCTCCCGACCCCGCAGGTCCGGGGCGTCGGCGACGATCTGGCGGTCGAATCGACCCGGCCGCAGCAAGGCCGGATCGAGAATGTCGGGTCGGTTGGTGGCCGCCATGACGATGACGCCACCAGTGGTTTCGAAGCCGTCCAGCTCCACCAGCAATTGGTTGAGCGTTTGTTCGCGCTCGTCGTGGCCCCCCCCCAGACCGGCACCGCGATGGCGACCGACCGCGTCGATCTCGTCGATGAACACGATGGCGGGGGAGTGGCTCTTGGCTTGTTCGAAAAGATCGCGGACCCGGGCGGCACCGACTCCGACGAACATCTCCACGAAGTCGGACCCCGAGATCGAGAAGAACGGCACGCCGGCCTCGCCGGCCACCGCCCTGGCGAGCAGGGTCTTGCCGGTGCCGGGCGGGCCATACAGGAGGACCCCTTTGGGGATCTTGGCCCCGATCGCCCGGTACTTGTCGGGATGCTGAAGGAAATCCTTGATCTCTTGGAGCTCCTCGATGGCCTCGTCCACGCCGGCCACGTCCTTGAAAGAAACCTTCGGCTGGTCTTTGGTGACCTGGCGAGCCCGGGCCTTGCCGAACTGCATGACCCGGTTGCCGGAGCCCTGCATCTGCATGAACACGAAAACCATGAACCCGAGCAGGAACAGCCAAGGAAGGAAACCGACCAACAGCTCGACCAACGTTGGCGGCTGGCTGTCGATGTAGTACTCGACGCCGTTGCGTTCGAGCAGGTTGGTGATGCCCTCGGTCTGGCCCTCGGTGATGTTGACGGTGAAGTCGAACCGTTCGGGGGGAAGATCGGAGTCGCGGTAGCGACCGAGTAGCGCCGTGGACTCCTCGAGCAGATTGACCGCCGCCACCTTCCCGTCCTCAACCTCTTCGATGAATTGGTTGGGCGAGATCTCAGTGGGTTGGTTGAGCCGGTCGAAGAAGGACTGACCGAGCACGGCCACAACGATGATGACCAGGCCGTAGATCAGCAATGTGCGGAGCGTGCGGTTCACCATCCTCCTCGGGGGTGAAGTTCGTGATTCTGCGGCAGGAGCCGAAAGCCTGCTCCCGCCATGCTATGTCATCGGCAGGGCTACGTGCAGTTCGAGGTTTTTCCGGCCGTCAATCCAGGCTCTCCATGACCCCCACGAAAGGGAGATTGCGGAGTTTTTGGACGAAATCCAAACCGTAACCCACCACAAACTCGGGACCGATCGTGAAACCGACATAGCGTATATCGAGGGGCACCCGCTGCACCCCTTCCTTGAGCAGCAGGGTGGCCACTTCGAGGGATGCCGGCTTTCGAACCGAAAGGCTCTTCAGCAAGTACTTGAGGGTGAGGCCTGAGTCGATGATGTCTTCGACGATGAGCACGTGCCGGTCGGCGATCTCGGCGTCGAGGTCCTTGAGGATCCGCACGACTCCGGATGTCTGGGTGGCCGAGCCATATGAGGAAACCGCCATGAAGTCGAAATCGACCGGCACTTCGATGTGGCGGGCCAGGTCGGCCATCACGATGAAGGCACCCTTGAGGACGCCGACCAGGAGGAGGTCTCTCCCCTGGTAGTCGGCGGAGATCGACTTGCCGAGCTCAACTAAGCGGTCGGCGATCTGTTGGGCGGATATCAGGGGGCGGACTTCCACGGCTTCTCGGAGGCGGTCAGGGAAAGGTAGCGAACGGCGCCGATCCTGCCGAATTCCGCGCCGCTTCGCCTGACTCCCGGCACCCAAATCACCCGCCCGGTCTGCACGACCACCGGCCAGGTGTTCCGCCTCGTCACCGCGATCCCCGCCTCGGCCAGTGCCTCGACCACACGCTTGTGGCCGGTGTGGAGGGCGATGCGGTCACCCGGTTCGAGGCAGCGAACCTTCATCGGTTGCGCCGGTACGTCGATACGCCAGGGCGATGGGAGCGGTGTCGGGTAACCGGAGGCGAACTCGAAGTCGCCGAAGGTCAGCGGGCGGGTCCCGTCCCAGGCCACCTCGGCTGGCCTGGAGGGCCGGTGGGTCAGGTATAGCCAGACTCCTTCCCACCAACCGACCAAACCCCCTCCCAGTTGCACCACCGGCGGGCCGGAGACGCGACCGAGAGTGTGGAGGCGTTCGATCTCGGCGGACGTTCCCGCGTAGGGTGGGCGGGCCAGCCGAAGGGCCCGTCGTAGCACCCTCGTCCCGAGCGGATCGGCGACATCCGAGAGGAGTACTCGAACGTCCAAACCCTCGCCTCTCTCCCCCCCCCTCATCTCGAGTCTCGACGAACCCGCCAGGTCGTCGAGCAGGTCGGCCTCGGCGGCGAGGTTGCGGGCAGTGCGGGCGACGGCGGCGGCCGCTCCGGGTCGCTGTTCTTCCAGCGCCGCCAGCAGCGAGCGCAGACGGTTACGTTGCAAGCCAGGATCTAGGTTGACCGGATCCTCCATCCAGGGGAGACCCAATTGGCTGGCCAGTGACCTCGTCGAGGCGCGATCGACCCCGAGCAGGGGCCTGGCCACCCGGTCGGTGATCCATCTCATTCCGGCGAGCCCGTCGACTCCCGCGCCCCGGATGAGGGCGGCCAGCACCGACTCGGCCTGGTCGTCCCGGGTGTGCCCGGTGATAAGCGTCTCGTCGGGTTCGAGGTCGGCGACGAGCGCCCGATAGCGGACGAGGCGCGCTTGTCCCTCCGGTGAAGCGGCCTTCGGCACCATCACCGACAGCACCCGCAATGGGATCCTTAGCTGAGCCGCCACGGCCGCACCGGCCACCGCCAAGGTATCTGAGGCCTCCAACCCATGGTGGACGTGGACCGCCCGCACCGGTAACGACCGGGACACCGCTGCCCAGGCACAGACCGCGCTGTCGGGGCCACCAGAGAGCGCCACCACCAATCGGCCCGGCGGCGCCCGGAAGGCGTCCAGAACTTTGGCGGTCAGGCCACTCGGGCCAACCATCGCTCGGGCCGCTCCACTTCTTCTAGGGTGGGTAGGTGGTCGGGTGACTTCCACAGGACATCGAGCGCCGCCCAACCGGCTTGGCCCTCGACGGCGCCGACGAATCGTTCCCCCAATTCGTACTGGCGAGCCTTCATCTCCAGGCCGGTCAGGCGCCACAGGGTGGCGACGCGGGGGTCGGCGCGCCGCATTTTGAGAAGCCGGTTCATGCGGGCCGCCGTCTTGAGGTGACGCTCGCCGATCCGATTCATCACGACATGTCCATGCCCCTCGAGCACCGCCATCAGCGCCTGGACCTCATCTAGGGTTGCTCGCTGCTCGGTCGTGGCAAAGAGGCCGAGCAGGCCAACCTCGTCGATGAGTGGGCGGCCCTCACGGCGAGCGGCCTGGGCCTTTTCCCAAAGGTGCTGCCAGCGAGACTCGGCGATCGGTGCTGTCTCGACCATGCGGGCCACCAACGAAAGGAAGTGCTGGCGTAGCCACGGGACGCCGAGGAACTGGGCGCGATGGGTGCACTCGTGAAGGGCGATCCAATACCGGAACTCGGAGGCCTTGAGCTGGTGCTTCCTCTCCAAGGCGAGGACGTTGGCGCCCACGAAGGCCACAGCCTCGGAGCTGGCGGGCAGGACCAACTCGTATTGACCGAGCACGCGCCGAGACAGAGCGGCAAGGAGGGCCCCGGTTTCGGCCGCCACCATCATCCGGCCGAAGGCTGCCCCCCCCCGCCCGAGCCGGGAGCCCTCGGCGCGCTCGGCCAGTCGACGCTCCACGGGTTCGAGCAATTGGGAGAATGCGGCCAGGTTGCGATTGGCCCATTCCGCCCGGCCGACGACCACGACCTCTGGCGACCCACCGGCCACGAGACCGGTGTCGGCCTCGACGGCGACGCTGGCCTTGCCGACCGCCTCCACCAGCTCGGCGGTCAGATGAGGGAGGTGATAGGAGGCAGCGAGGGGGTAATCGCCGGCCAAGGCCCCCGCCACCCGCCCGGCGGCGTGCCAGGGCGGCCGGGAGCTCACCTGACGACTCGGTATCGGGTGCGCACCACCCGCACGAAATAGAGCACCGCCGTCACGAAGATCGCCGCCACCCCGATCACGAGCCCGGTCGGAATCAGATACCGATAGGTCCAGTCCGGGGTCTCTGCTTTGGCAGGTGGAACCTCGACGAGGACGGCTGGCTCCGGTAGGTCTGCCGGGGCGACAGTGGTGGTCGTGCCACCTTCTTCCTGGGCTTGGGCAAGGGCGGGGGCGGCCACGAGGCCGGCAATGGCGACGACGAAAAGCAGAAAGTGGAGGTGCCGCATGGTGGGAGCAGACTAATCAAACGCCTTGGACCCGTCGGGACAGCGGGTCTTCGAGCGCCCGATCAGAGGACGGGCGGGAGCTCGCGGAGCATCGATCGGAGGCGGTCAAGGAGATCGGCGGGGATCTCGTCCTGGCATCGCTCCTTCATCACTATCCGCAGCCGATCTTCGAAGGCGTAGGCCCCCGTGCACGGCGGGCACCGGCGCAGGTGCCAGCGGATACGGGTTCGCCGGACCCAGGTCATCTCTTGGTCGAGATACGAGTAGATGACCTCGGTGGCGTGATCGCAGTCCCTATTCATGGTCGGCGGTCTTGTCCACGAGTCCCCTCTTAGCGGCAAAATCCCACAACGCTTTCTCGAGCGCCTTTCTTCCCCGATGGAGTCGAGACATGACGGTTCCGATGGGAATGTCGAGGATTT
>CAYUKI010000013.1:14905-16368 GCA_964445235.1 uncultured Acidimicrobiia bacterium
TCTCCTTGTAGGAGAAACCTTCGATGTCGGCGAGTAGAACCGAGATCCGGAAATTTTCCGGCAGCGATTCGAGAGCCTCCTTGACGTCCCCCTCCATCAGCCCGTCGAGTACGCGCTCTTCGGTGGAGCGAGCCGACTCGGCCGACTGCTCGGCTCCCAGCCGCCGGTACAGGTAGAGGTCCTCCAACTCGCCCAGGTCCACCTCACTCGGCCGGCGATGATCGCGCCGGTACTTGTTGATGAAGGTATTGGTGAGGATGCGGTACAGCCAGGCCTTGAGGTTGGTGCCCTGTTCGAAGCTGGCGTAGGCGCGGTAGGCCTTGAGGAAGGTCTCTTGAACCAGATCCTCGGCGTCGGAGGGGTTCCGGGTCATACGCATCGCCGCGGCGTACAGGGGCGAGGCGTAAACGAGCGCTTCCTCCTCGAATCTGGCTTGATCGGCCACTGCCGTCCAAGGTAGCAAAGGGAGGCCCCAGACGAGAATCAGTAGGATTGGGCTCCACCGCCGGGGTAGCTCAGTCGGTAGAGCAGTTCACTCGTAATGAACAGGCCAGGGGTTCAATTCCCCTCCCCGGCTCAATCTGCTGGGGGGTGTTTTGGTCAGCGCGCCTCGCCTTTCGGCGACCCGTTTTCGCACAATGTGTAAGAAAACGGCTATTTGGTCGTTCCTGCACAATGTGCGAAAACGTCACTCGGCGGCGAGCGCCATGAACAGGTCGGCGAGGACCAGTTGTGGTCGGAGGTTGGACTCGAGATCGACGACGGAGCCGAGGGCTCGCTCGGCGTTACGAACCGAACGAGGGGCAGGCACCGTCATCAGGGCCGCCACCGGCACCTCACGATTGCGAACCGGACCGCCGTGATGAGCCGAGGCGGCGTCGAGATACCAGGAAGCGAGGATCTCCAAACCCGTCGCCAGCAGCGACTGGCTGGCTCGCTTGACGTCGCGTTCGAGGCGTTCCTTGAGCGTGGTTCCGCCGCCGGCCGACGGTCGAGTCTGTTCTGCCTCGAGGCGGGAGCGCAAACCCGCCAACAACGGCTGGCTGACGGCGATCATCTGCTCGGCAAGCACGAAGGCCTCACCGGGTCGGGCCGATACCCGCAGTGGCACTCCCAGCCATGCCTTTCGGAACTCGGCAACCTCGGGTCTCGTGGCGAGGTTGAAGGCGAGGCCGGGGCGACCGCCGGCCACGCCCGCTGCCCCCTCGGCCTGGTCTGGGCTCACCCCGGATTCGATGAGGGCGTCTCTGATCACCGCCTCGTCGACCCGTCCGAAGTGAACCGAGCGACACCGGCTGGCCACCGTGCTCGGCAGCAGGTCTTCGGCTTCGACTGCCAGCAGGAAGATGGTGGTGGGGGTGGGCTCCTCGAGGGTCTTCAGTAGGGCGTTGGCGGCCTGTTCGGTCATCGACCCGGCGTCTTCGAACAGAAAGATCTTGCGGCTCGCCTCCACGGGCGCCAGC
>CAYUKI010000014.1:0-15382 GCA_964445235.1 uncultured Acidimicrobiia bacterium
GGAACGCCGTGGCCTCGCCGATACCCTCACGCTATTTCCCAGACAGAGCACTAGGAGAGACGATGGCCAAGACTTCATGGATCAACAAAGCCAACAGCACACCGAAGTTCAAGGTGCGCGGCTACTCCCGCTGCCAGCGGTGTGGCCGAGCACGTGCATATCTGCGTGACTTCGGTATGTGTCGCATCTGCGTGCGGCAGCTGGCTTCCCGCGGCGAGCTACCCGGCGTGAGAAAGGCTTCGTGGTAGCCATGATGAACGATCCCGTCGCCGACATGCTCACCAGGGTGCGCAACGCCACCATGGTGGGAAGCGAGAAAACGGTCATGCCTGCTTCCAGGTTCAAGGAGAGCATCGCTCGCATCCTCGCCGCCGAGGGCTATATCGACGGCTTCGAGGTGGAGGGCGAAGGGCCTAAGCGGGAGCTGAAAATCCGGCTCCGGTACGGTCGCAAGCGCCTCTCGGCTATCCAGGGCATCCGGCGGGTATCCAAACCCGGACACCGCATCTATGCCGCGGCCGGTGAACTGCCCCGAGTCCAGGGTGGTCTGGGGGTCGTCATCGTTTCCACTTCCCAAGGCCTACTCCCCGATCGCGAGGCTCGCCGCCGTCGCTTGGGCGGCGAAGTCATATGTGAGGTTTGGTGAGATGAGCCGTATCGGAAAGACGCCCGTTCCGCTTCCCACCGGTGTGACCGTGGCCGTGGATGGACGCCACATCACCGTCAAGGGCCCGAAGGGTTCGCTGAGCCGCACCATTCACAGCGCCGTGTCGGTCACCGTCGACGACGGGACTCTGTCGGTGAGCCGCAGCGACGAACAGCGTCAATCGCGAGCCGTCCACGGGTTGACCCGCGCCCTGGTTGCGAACATGGTTAAAGGCGTCACAGACGGCTTCCGACGCGAGCTGCAAATCGCCGGCGTCGGCTACCGGGCCGTTCTCAAGGGCCAGAACCTCGAGCTGGCGCTCGGGTTTTCCCATTCGGTTCCATTCCCGGCTCCAGAGGGCATAACCTTCGAGGTGCCGGAGCCCACCCGCGTGATCGTGCACGGGCTCGACAAGGAGCTGGTCGGCCAGGTGGCGGCCAACCTCCGTGACCTCCGGCCGCCCGAGCCCTACAAGGGAAAGGGCATCCGCTATTCAGATGAGAGGATTCGCCGCAAGGCTGGGAAGGCAGGGAAGCGATGAGTAGTTCGCCGGCGCTCAAGCGACGCCATCGGCGGGTCCGGAAGAACATCGCCGGCCATCCCGGACGGCCGCGGCTGGCAGTGTTCCGCAGTAATCGCTACATCTACGCCCAGGTCATCGACGACGAGAACGGTCGCACCCTGGCGGCTGCCTCCAGCCAGGAAAAGGAACTGCGCAGTCGCAGCCTGACCTTGGAGACCGCCAAGGCGGTTGGTTCTTTGATCGGAGAACGCGCCCAAAGTGCGGGGATCAAGACGGTGGTGTTCGATCGAGGCGGTTACAAGTTCCATGGCAGAGTGAAGGCCCTGGCCGATGCTGCCCGACAAACAGGATTGGAGTTCTGACGATGATCCAGCGCCGAGAGCGAAGCCGAGACAGCGGCAGTGGCGAGCCAGCTCCGTTCGACGAGCGGGTGGTTCAGGTCAACCGGGTTGCCAAGGTCACCAAGGGCGCCAAGCGCTTCTCCTTTGCCGCCCTCACCGTGGTGGGAGACGGGAAGGGCCGCGTCGGCATCGGCTATGGCAAGGCCAGTGAAGTGCCGGCCGCCATCCAAAAGGGGATGGAAGTGGCCCGCAAGGCGATGATCACCGTGCCGATGGCCGGCCAGACCGTGGTCCACGAGGTGATCGGCGAGCATTCTGGTTCGCGGGTGCTGATCAAACCGGCCGCCCCCGGTACCGGTGTCATCGCCGGGGGAGCGGTTCGTCAGCTGCTGGAAGCCGCCGGGATCAAGGACGCCCTGGCCAAATCGCTCGGTTCGCCCACCCCTCTCAACGTCGCCAAGGCCGCCCTGGTCGCACTGACCAAGCTGCGCCGACCCGACGAGGTGGCGCAGTTGCGGGGCAAACGACCGGAGGAGGTCACCCCCCCGGGTTTGCTGGCCGCCTACCGCTCCACCGAGTCGCTACGGGCCCGGTCATGACGGAGACCCGTCAGACCATCTTGGTCCGCCTCAAGAAGAGTCTCATCAGCGAAAAGCCGAGCACCCGGGCGGTGGCGGCGGCCCTCGGGTTGCGCAAGCCGGGCGATGAACGCGAGCACCGAGACCACCCGGCCACTCACGGCATGATCGCCAAGGTGGCCCACCTGGTCGAAGTCAGAAAGGTCTGAGCGAGGTCCTGTCGTGGAGAACATGCCCCAACTGAAGCTGCACCACCTCAAGCCGGCCCCCGGCTCTAAGAAGAAGCCGATTCGGGTGGGTCGGGGCGAGGGCGGGAAGCGGGGGAAGACCGCGGGCCGCGGGACCAAAGGCCTGCACGCCCGCAACAAGCTACGGCCCGGTTTCGAGGGGGGCCAGATGCCTCTCAGCCGCCGCATTCCCAAGCTGCGAGGCTTCACCAATCCGAACAAGGCGGTCTTCGCGGTCATCAATGTCGGCGATCTGGCCGGATTCAGCGCCGGTGGGACGGTGAGTCCCGATCTGCTCCACGAGCGCGGATTGGTGAAGCACCGCGGCCTCATCAAGGTCCTGGCCGAAGGAGAGGTCGACAAGGCGCTCCACATCAAAGCCCATGCCTATTCGGCGGCGGCCAAGGCCAAGATCGAGGCCGCCGGCGGCACCGCCGAGGTCATCACAACGTGATTACGTCTGATCGCTCGCGGCGCGGATCGTACGACTAGCCATGCTCTCCATCTACCGCCACATGTTCGTCATACCGGACCTTCGCAAGAAGATCCTGTTCACCCTGGCCATGTTCGGGGTCTACCGCCTTGGTGCGTCGCTGCCCGTTCCCGGCGTCAATCTCGAACGCCTGCGGACCTTCCAGGAACAGCAGGCATCAGGCGGCATTTACGGTTTACTGAACCTGTTCTCGGGCGGCGCCCTCGAGAACCTTTCAGTCTTCTCTCTCGGAATCCTCCCCTACATCACGTCGAGCATCATCATGCAGCTCCTCACCGTCGTGATCCCCCGGTTGCAATCGCTCCAGGAGGAGGGCGAAGGTGGTCGAAAGGTAATCACCCAGTGGACCCGGTATCTCACCGTGATGCTGTCCCTGATCCAGTCGTCGGGGATCACCTATCTCTTCCACATTGGTCGATTTACCGGCGGGATCGACTTGATTCCCAACTACACCCCGGGTCGGGTGGCACTGATCGTTCTCACCATGACCGCCGGCACGGCCTTCATCATGTGGCTCGGCGAGCTCATCACCCAACGGGGAGTCGGCAACGGGATCTCCTTGCTGATGTTCGCCAGCATCCTCTCCCAGTTCCCCTTCATCATCGGTCAGGTGTGGGCGCAGACGGTTGACGCCGGTCGCCCGACCCGCTTCTTCATCGTTCTGGCAGCGTTCGTCTTGATGATCATCGGCATCATTTTCGTCGACCAGGGCCAGCGACGGATTCCGATCCAATTCGCCAAACGGGTTCGCGGACGCCGGGTCATGGGCGGCCAGTCGACCTACATTCCGCTCAAGGTCAACACCGCCGGTGTGATTCCGGTCATCTTCGCTTCCTCGGTGTTGGCCATCCCCGCTCTCATCGTCACTGCCATCCCCTCGGACAACGTCGTCATCCAGACCGTGCGCAACTGGGTTGACCGCAATCTGGGAGCTGGCGGTAGCCCCACCTGGTGGTACATCCTCGTCCTCTTCGGATTGATCATCTTCTTCACCTACTTCTACACCGCCATCCAGTTCGACCCGGCCCGGCAGTCGGAGCTGATCCAGCGGCAAGGTGGGTTCATCCCCGGAGTCCGGCCGGGCACCGCCACCGCGCGACATCTCGGCAACATCCTCAACCGGATCACCCTGCCGGGATCGGTCTTCCTGGGCATCATCGCGGTGCTGCCCGCCGTGGCCGGGGCTATCTGGGGGATAGCCATCAGCTTCTCGGGGGTGTCCATCCTGATCATGGTCGGGGTAGCGCTCGAGACCATGAAGCAGATCGAAAGCCAGCTAACAATGCGCAATTATGAGGGCTTTCTCACTTGAGGCTTCTTTTCCTCGGCCCTCCCGGTGCTGGCAAAGGTACCCAGGCCGGCCGGGTGGCCGCCAGGCTCGGCATTCCTCATATCTCGACCGGGGACATGTTTCGGCGGAACGTGGCGCAGCGAACCGAGCTCGGCCGTCAGGTGAAAGAGATCATGGAAGCGGGCGGCTACGTACCCGACGAGATCACTGTCGCCATGCTGAGGGATAGGCTGGCTGAGCCCGACGCAGAGGCCGGCTTCATACTCGATGGCTTTCCCCGCACTCTTCCTCAAGTGGAGGCGCTCGACGAGACTCTCGGTCAGCGGCGGTTGGATTGGGTAGTGCTGTTCGTCGTAGAGGAGGACGAGCTCGTCGAACGGATGCTGGGGCGAGGCCGACCCGACGACACCGAAGACACCATCCGTAACCGGTTCAAGGTCTACCTCGAGCAGACCGAGCCCCTCGTCGACCTCTACCGGCATCGGGGCACCCTGGTGACCGTGTCGGGGGTTGGATCGATCGATGGGGTGACGGCCCGGGTACTGGATGCCGTCAACGGCACCCCATGATCACCATCAAGTCTCGCCGTGAGTTCCAGAAGATGGCCAAGGCCGGCGCCGTGGTGGCGGTCGCCTTGGAAGCCCTTCGGGACGCCGTCCGTCCCGGCATTTCGCTCAAGAAGCTGGACTCGCTGGCAGAAGACGTGATCCGCAAGCAGGGCTGTACGCCATCGTTCCTTCACTATCAGGGGACTTACCCGGCCAGCATCTGTGCCTCTCCGAACGATGTGATCGTCCATGGCATCCCCACCGATTACCGGCTCGGCGAGGGAGATCTCCTTTCATTGGACGTCGGCGCCATTTACGAGGGCTTCCACGGCGACGCCGCCCTCACGGTTGCGGTCGGGGCGGTGCCGGCGGCGGTGACGAACCTGATCCGCGTCACCGAAGAGGCGCTTTGGGCCGGCATTTGGACCGTCCGAGAGGGGGCGCGGCTCGGAGACGTCGGGGCGGCGGTGCACGCCGTCGGGGAGCGTCACGGTTACGGGGTGGTGCGGGACTATGTGGGACATGGGATCGGTCGCCAGATGCACGAAGAGCCTCAGGTTCCCAACTACGGAGTGCCCGGTAAGGGCGTAAGGCTGAGGACTGGGATGGCGATCTGCCTTGAACCGATGTTCAACATGGGCACGCACGAGGCCCGGGTCGATCCGGACGGCTGGACCGTGCGTACCGCCGACGGTTCGCTGTCGGCCCATTTCGAGCATACGGTGGCGATCACTCCGGAGGGAGTCCGCGTTTTTACCCTTACCGCTGAGGAGCGGGCCCGGGCTGATTTGGTTTCAGTGGCCACCAATGGCTAAATTTACTTGCTTGTTTGGGACCGATTACGCGTGACTGAAGAAGAAGACGACGTAATTCGGGTCCAAGGCACCGTTCTCCAGACCTTTCCGAACGCGTCGTTCAAGGTCGAGATTGACGGTGGTTTGGAGGTGCTCGCACACGTATCGGGAAAGATGAGGTTGCGTTACATCCGGATTCTTCCCGGTGATCGTGTCGACGTGGAACTTTCTTCTTATGACCCGACTAGAGGCCGGATTGTGTGGAGATACAGATGAAGGTGCGCCCTTCCGTCAAGAAGATGTGTGAGAAGTGCCGGATCATCCGGCGGCGCCGCAGCGTCTGGGTTATCTGCACCAATCCCCGTCATAAGCAGAGGCAGGGTTAAATGGCTCGTATTGCCGGCGTCGATCTACCTCGCGACAAACGCCTCGAGATCGGTCTCAGCTACATCTTCGGCATTGGGCGGCAAACTGCCTTGCGGATCTGCAAAACTCTCAGCCTCGACGGCGGCACTCGAGTGCGGGATCTCACCGAGGACGAGGCTGCCCGCATCCGCCGCTACATAGAGCAGAACCTCCGCGTCGAAGGCGACTTGCGCCGCGAGACCCAGCAGAACATCAAGCGCAAGATCGAGATCGGGTCGTATCAGGGCATCCGTCACCGGCGCGGTCTTCCGGTGCACGGCCAGCGAACTCACACCAATGCTCGCACCCGCAAGGGACCGCGAGTAGCGATCGCCGGCAAGAAGAAGATCAAGAAGTAGGAGTTGGCATTGGCCGAGCAACAGCCGGGTCAGCCGCGGGAGAAGAAGGTCCGTCGCCGGGACCGTCGCAACATTCCCAGCGGGCAGGCCCACATCAAGGCGAGCTTCAACAACACCATTATCACCATCACCGACGGAAGCGGTGCGGCGGTGGTTTGGACGTCGGGCGGGTCGGTGGGCTTCAAGGGCTCGAGGAAGTCCACGCCCTACGCCGCCCAGGTGGCCGCCGAAGAGGCGGGGCGCCGCGCCGGTGAGCACGGGATCCGGAAGCTCGACGTAATCGTCTCTGGGAGCGGTTCGGGCCGCGACACGGCGGTGCGCACCCTTCAGAACATGGGTATGGAGATAACCGGCATCCGTGATGTCACCCCCATTCCTCATAACGGCTGCCGACCCAAGAAACGCCGGAGGGGCTGAGGTGGCGCGCTCCATCGGTCCTCGTCACAAGGCTTGCAGACGTGCCCGTCAGCCGCTCTGCCAATCGAAACGTTGCCCGGTCGATCGGCGTCCCTACCCGCCCGGCCAGCACGGCCGCGGCCGGATCCGAGAGAGCGACTTCCTGGTGCGGATGCGCGAGAAGCAGAAGCTGCGGGCCATGTACGGTGTCCTCGAGCGCCAATTCCGCCGGTATTACCAGCTGGCTGCTCGTCAACCGGGCATCACCGGCGAGAACCTCCTTCGCCTTCTCGAAACCCGGCTCGACAACGTCGTGTGGAGGGCCGGATTCGGCGCCACCAGGCCTCAAGCCCGGCAGCTGGTGAGCCACGGCCACTTCCAGGTCAACGGCAAGAACGTCGACGTTCCGTCCATGCGGGTGAAGGCCGGCGACGTCGTCATCCTCAAACAGGGCAGCCGAGACCTGATCGCGGTTCAGCACGCCATCGACACTCATGGTCAAGTGGTACCCGAATGGTTGTCCGTGAACCCGTCCGAACGCCAGATCACCGTGACCGCGCTGCCGAACCGTTCCAACATCGATACTGCAATCCAAGAGCAGCTCATCGTCGAGCTCTACTCCAAGTAACAAGGAAGGGCCCGCCGTGTTGATCGTTCAGCGACCCCACATCGAAGAACAGCAGTTGAGCGCCACGCGTTCGACCTTCTTGGTCGAGCCGCTCGAGCCCGGGTTCGGGTACACCCTCGGTAACACCCTCCGGCGCACGTTGCTCTCCCGTATCCCGGGAGCAGCTGCGACGTCGATGCAGATCGAGGGCATCCAGCACGAGTTCTCGACCGTCCCAGGGGTGGTCGAGGACGTCGTCGACATGATCCTCAACATCAAGCAGATCGTGGCCCGGATGGAGGAAATCGAGCCGCAGACCCTGTACCTTTCGGCCAAAGGCCCGGGAGTCGTGACGGCCGGCGATCTCAAGGTTCCCACCGGGGTGGAGATCGTCAACCCTGAACAGCACATCGCCACTCTGTCGGCGGACGGCCGCTTGGAGATGGAGCTGAGGGTGGCGAGAGGTGTGGGCTATCGAACCGCCGAGTCGAACAAGAGTGGCGGACCGATCGGCGTGATTCCGGTGGACTCGATCTTCTCGCCGGTGCGGCGAGTGACCTATCGGGTGGAGAGCACCCAGGTGGGAACGATGACCAACTTCGACAAGCTGGTGCTCGACGTCGAGACCAACGGGGCCATCCCTCCTTCCGAGGCCATCTCCTCGGCTGGTAAGACCCTGCGGGAATTGATGACCCTCTTCGCCGATATGGGCGAGGGCATCGGTCTCGAACTCGGAGAACGCCAGGACACCGAGTCGGGTTCGCCGGATCTCGACTTGCCCATCGAGGCACTTGACCTCTCCGAACGGCCCCGGAACTGCCTGCGGCGGGCCCAGATCAAGACGGTCGGCGAACTGGTCCAGAAGGCCGCCGACGACCTCCTCAACATCACCAACTTCGGGCAGAAGAGCCTCGAAGAGGTCATCGCCAAACTCGACGAGCTAGGGCTGTCGCTCGCCGATGGCGGGAGCGGTTCCTGATGCCGCGGCCCAAAAAGGGCGCCCGCTTCGGCAACTCGGGCTCGCACCACGCTCTCATCCTCGCCAACCTGACGTCTTCCCTATTCTGGGAGGGTCGCATAACCACCACCGTCGCCAAGGCCAAGGCGATGCGCCCCTTTGCGGAGAAGCTGATCACCAAGGCTCGCCAGGGCGGCCTCCATAACCGGCGCGAGGTTCTTCGTACCATCACCGACATCGAGGTGGTGACCAAGCTGTTCGACGAGGTGGCGCCCCGCTACAAGGAGCGACCGGGCGGTTACACCCGCATCACCAGGCTCGGCCCTCGCCGTGGCGACGGGGCCGAACTAGCCACCATCGAACTCGTCTAGACCCCAAACCCAGGGTTCTGGCATGGCCTACGGCCATGCCACCGCCCACAGATCAACTGTGGGTGCGGATTCAATCGCCCCCCCCTGGTATTTTTTGGGGTCATGACGCACCGCGATCCGTTCCTGGCGTTCTCCCGGCCGGAGTGGGCGCGGTTGGCGGCGGCTACGCCGATGACTCTGTCCGAGCCCGACCTCGCCGAACTTCGGGGCATCAACGAGGCGGTCTCACTAGAGGAAGTGGCCGAGGTCTACCTGCCCCTTTCCCGGCTGCTCAACCTGTACGTGAGCGCTTCTCGACAGCTCTTCACCGTCACCGACGTCTTTCTAGGCAACCCGGCTCAACAGGTTCCCTACATCATCGGGCTGGCCGGGTCCGTCGCGGTCGGCAAATCCACCAGTGCCCGCATTCTGCAGGCCCTCTTGGCTCGCTGGCCCGAGCATCCCCAGGTGGACCTGATCGCCACCGATGGCTTCCTCTATTCGAACGCGGTACTCGAGGAGCGGCGCATCCTGCACCGGAAGGGCTTCCCCGAGAGCTTCGATCGACGGTCGCTCCTCGATTTCGTGGCGGCGCTCAAGTCCGGCGCCGAAGAGGCAGCTGCCCCGGTCTACTCCCATCTTGCCTACGACATCGTTCCCGGCGAGATGCGGGTGGTACGCCGGCCCGATATCGTCATCCTCGAAGGCCTGAACGTCCTCCAGGTGGGGACGCAGGGGGCCTTCGTGTCGGACTACTTCGACTTCTCCGTCTATGTCGACGCCGACCAGGCCGACATAGAGCGCTGGTATGTCGAGCGTTTCGTCACGCTTCGTGACACCGCCTTTCGGCGGCCGGAGGCGCATTTCCATCGTTATGCGATCCTGACCGACGATCAGGCCGAGGAGATGGCCAGGGGAATCTGGGCGACCGTCAACGCTCCCAATCTCGTTGAGAACATTCTTCCGACCCGCGAACGAGCAACGCTGATCCTGGAGAAGGGCGCCGACCACGCAGTGCAGCGAGTCCGCCTCCGGAGGCGGTGAGACCGTTTTGGCGCGCCAACAACGACCTAGAGGTGGGAGTTCCCCGGTTTGGGGCCCCCAACCCCCCCCCCTTGGGCGTTTGTGGCCGCGCCAGTGCGGTTTGACGTCCGACCGTGCACGACTCCCTCTTTCCGCTGCGATGGGCGCTCGGTTCGCTCGCGACGTTTGCCGTTGGCTTCGTGGCGGTGGGGGCGTCGGGGTGGGGCGCACCCGCTGCCAACGAGCAGGCCATCGGAGAGGTATCCCGATGGTGTGAGCGGGTCAGCGCAGGCCTGCTGCGCGAGCCGGTCAACACCCTCGGCAACCTCGGGTTCGTCGTGGCCGGTCTGGTCATCTTCTTCACCCTTGCTCGAGACGTCGAGCGGCAGCGGCCGACGACCAATCAATTCATCGGCAACCAGCCTGTGGCACTCCTCTATGCCGCGGCGGCGCTGTTTCTCGGCCCCGGCTCGATACTCATGCACGGCACCCACACCCGGTTCGGCGCCTGGATAGACAACGTCAGCATGGTCGCCTACATCCTGGTTCCCTGGCTCATCAACCTCGCGGCCATGGGCAGGTGGCGACGCCGCACGCTGATCGGCGCTTATGGCGGGTTGCTAGCGCTGTTCGCATTCGGCTACTGGAACTTCGGCCCAGATCTGGGCATCGGCCTCGACCTATTCGGTCTCTCGATCGGGTTTTGGGTCATTTCCGAGGTGCTGTATCGATGGTGGTCGTCGTGGCTACGACCACTCTCCGGACTCGTAGGCCTGGGCGTCGCCGCCGTTTTCGGTATCGCACCGAACGAGATTCTGGCCGCACCCTCTGAGTACTGGTGGGTGGTCCTTTTCTGGGTTCCGGCGGTCTTCGCCATCGGACCCGCACCCGGTCGCCGTATCTACACGCCCTGGTTTTGGGGGGGGATGGCCTCCTTCTTCGTTGCATACGCCATCTGGAAAACGGGCACCGCCGTAAGCATTTCTTGCCGGCCCGACTCCCTACTTCAGGCTCACGCCGTCTGGCACCTACTAACGGCGTTGGCGACCTTTTCCTTCTTCTGGTTCCTGCGCACAGAACGGTCTAGCGACGCGGTGGCGCTCCCACAGGAAGCATCGACCCACAGTTGATCTGTGGGCCCTGGGTAGTACTGAGTACCACCCAGAACCCTGGGTTCGCTCGGGTAGCCTGCTGGCGATGATCCAGCGAGCCGTCCGTGCCGCCATGCTCGATCGGCGCCTCTATAGCCAGCTCACCTTCGAATCCAGCGCTACCGCCGACGGCGTCATCATCGTGGCCGGCATCGCGGCCATCCTCTACCTGGCCGGTGCGTGGGCATCGGGGTCGCCTCTGGCCGAATGGCCGATCGGGGTCCTGCAATCGGCGATCCTCGGGTGTGCCTCATGGTTGATACTGGCGTTCGCCACCTGGCTCGTCGGCAGCAAGATCTTCCGTTCGAGTGGGGGGATGGAAAGTGTCATCAGACTGCACGGCTACGCCCATGTGCCCTTGCTGCTGATGGTGGCGGTTCCGCTGATCGATAACGGGATGGCGGGACAGCTGATCGGGATGGCCGCCACGGTCTGGTTCCTGGCGGCGCTCGTCCAGGCCACACGCGAAGCACTCGACCAGGACAACCAAAAGGCATGGATGTCGGTCTTGCTGGGGTTCGCCATCGTCTTCCTCGTCAGCCTCGCCTTCCGGGCGCCCTTTCTCGCCGTGGAGGGGCTGCGCTCATAGGTGCCCAACTACCGCCTCGACCTCTCCTACGACGGATCGGGCTTCCACGGCTTCGCTCGCCAACCCGGCCAGCGGACCGTTCAGGGGGAACTCGAGCAGGCCCTGTTAACGGTGATCTACGAGCAGATTGAGACGACTGGCGCAGGTCGGACCGACACCGGAGTTCACGCCCGCCAACAAGTGGTCAGCTTTCGATCAGAACGGGCCCACGACCTGGTGAGGCTGGTGCGGTCGCTCAACGGCGTCATCGGTCCTGAGGTCGCGATCTGGTCGGCGCACCCGGTGCCCGATGGATGGAGCGCCCGTTTCTCCGCCGAGTGGCGTTCATATCGATACTTCATCGACAACCAACCGGCCGCCGATCCTCTCGAACGACACCGTGCCTGGCACGTGCACTACGACCTCGACCTCGTGGCGATGAATGAGGCCGCGGCGCACTTGGTCGGCGAACACGACTTCACCTCCTTCTGCCGCCAGGTGCCGGGAAGGAGCAATGTCCGCCGGATCCTCGAGTCCACCTGGTCGAAGTCGAAGCTGGTCGAGTTCTACGTGAAAGCGACCTCCTTCTGCCATCAGCAGGTTCGGTCGCTGGTCGGCCTATGCGCCGACGTCGGCCGCGGCCATATCAGGCCCGACGATGTCCCCGGGGTGATCGCCGCCCGAAATCGTGCCCAGATCGGCTCAATCGCCCCTCCCCACGGTTTGGTGCTCTGGGAGGTCGGTTATGCGGAATTGGACGGATGAACCGGGGTTCTTCTACCATGCAAGCCGTTCCCGTCCACACGACGCCGTGCGTCGATTCTCCTGGCACGCCAATCCGACTATGAAACTCCAGCGTACCTTCACCCCCAAACCTGCCGACCTCTACCACGACTGGTACGTGGTGGACGCCGCCGGCTTGCCCTTGGGCCGGCTGGCGTCGCAGGTCGCAGCGGTATTGCGGGGTAAGCACAAGCCGACCTATGCAACTCACATGGACGGCGGCGACTTCGTCATCGTTCTCAACGCTGCTCAGGTCGAGGTCAGCTCCAACAAGAGCCAGACGAAGATCTACTACCGGCATTCTGGTCATCCGGGCGGGATCAGGGCCGAGAACTTCGCCAGCCTGCGGGACCGCCATCCCGAGAAAATCGTCGAGAGAGCCGTCCGGGGCATGCTCCCCAAGAACACCCTGGGAAGGAGGATGGCTCGTAAGCTCAAGGTCTACTCTGGTGGCGACCATCCGCACCAGGCTCAACAGCCCAAGCCGCTCGGAAAGGTGGGCACCTGATGGCCAACATAACTGTCACGGTCGGGCGCCGGAAGGAAGCCGTCGCCAGGGTCTTCCTCCGCGAGGGAAGCGGGCAGGTCCGATTGAACGGGCGGGCGCTGGAAGACTATTTCCCGACCATGGCTATCCGCATGCGTGTGCTCGAACCTCTTCAAGTCAGCCAGACGCAGGGCCGGTACGACGTTGAGGCCAGCCTTGCTGGGGGGGGGCCAAATGGGCAAGCCGACGCCCTCCGTCTTGGTTTGGCGAGAGCCCTGGTCGAGCTGGATCCCGATCTCCGTCCCACCCTCAAGCGGGGCGGCTTTCTCACCCGTGATGCTCGGGTGGTGGAGCGAAAGAAGTACGGACTCCGCAAGGCCCGCCGGGCGCCCCAGTACACCAAGCGCTGAGGCGGAGTGGCTGCCCGCCACCATCAGCTTCTCGAGTCGGACCGCCGTCTATTCGGCACCGACGGAATTCGGGGCGTTGCCAATACCGAAGTCACTCCCGAGCTTGCCCTTGATGTAGGTCGGGTGGCGGGTTCGCTCCTGGCCGAAGGTCCCGTACTGGTGGGGCGCGACACCCGCCGATCCGGGGAAATGCTCTCTGCCGCCCTGCAGGCCGGTTTTCAGTCGATCGGAATCGACACCACGGACGTGGGAGTGCTTCCCGCGGGAGGGATCGGCTACCTCACCGCCGAATCGTCTGCGGAGATGGGGGCAATCGTCTCGGCCTCCCACAACCCTGCCCAGGACAACGGGATAAAGCTGCTCTCGGGACTCGGCACCAAGCTTTCGGACGCCGAGGAGGATCGGATCGAGGCGCTCTTGCGAAACCCGGGCCCGGGCTGGCGGATTCCGACGGGTTCGCTCATCGGCACCCGCTTCCCATCCGCCGATGGCTATCGCCGATATCTCGACTGGCTGGCCGAGGCGATGCCGTACACCTTGCGAGGGGTGAGTCTGGCGCTGGATTGCGCCAACGGAGCCGCCTACAAGGCCGCACCCGAGCTCTTTGAACGGCTGCGGGCCGACGTCGTCGTTTATGCCGCCGAACCCGATGGCGTCAACATCAACGATGGCTGCGGCGCCACCCACCCCGAGTACATCGCCAGCCGGGCGGGCGGACGCATCGGTCTCTCCTTCGACGGCGATGCCGACCGGCTCATCGCCACCGGTGAAGACGGGCGGGTGGTGAACGGCGACGGGGTCTTGGCGATCGTGGCCAGGTACTGGAAGAAGAACAAGCGGCTCAAGGGCAACAAGGTTGTCGCCACCGTCATGTCGAACTTCGGCTTCCGCCGGTCGATGGAAGCGGCCGGAATCGAACTCGTCGAAACGAAGGTGGGTGACCGTTATGTCCTGGAGGCTATGGAGCAGCACAAGGCTGTTCTCGGTGGCGAGCAGTCCGGACACGTCATCTTCTTCGACAGATCTCGGTCCGGCGACGGGTTGCTGACGGCCATCCGTCTGCTGGAGGTGGTCGCGGCCACCGGTCAGCCGCTTTCCGAGCTGGCGAAGGAGGCGTTGACCGAATACCCCCAGGTGCTGCGGAACGTACGGGTGCCACGCCAAAGCAGACTCGAGGAAGCCGCCCAACTGTGGGAGGCGGTCCGCGACGTCGAACATGCTCTCGGACCGGATGGTCGGGTGCTGGTGCGGATGTCCGGCACCGAGCCGCTGGTTCGCATCATGGTTGAAGCCGCTTTGAAAGACGACGCCGTGGGCTACGCTGATCGTTTGGCAGACGTGGCCAGACAAGTAATCGGAGAGGGGTGATAGCCCTATCCAGGTACCAGACAACAACGCGGAGAGACAAGAAGAGACAACACAACAGCGCCTGGCCTCGCCCGGCCGAAACGGTTGGACGAGGCGACGAGGAGGAAGGTCATTGGCGAAGGGCACCGGGCCCCCGCCAGTAAATCGAAGTTTTCGGCGGATGCCTTCCCGGCTTACTCCGGTCGTAACGGGATTGCGAAAAACCTGAGGGCAACCTCAGAACAAACGCTTCCCGAGGAGACCCGGCGGTTCCCGCTGGCGTTGTCTCCGCGCCGATCCAACCAGCGACTCTGACGTCGCTGGCCGAGAGAGGAGCAATCACATGTGCGGAATCGTCGGATACGTCGGGCCGCGACCGGCCCTCGAGATCCTTCTGGCGGGCCTGGCGCGTCTCGAGTACCGAGGCTACGACTCGGCCGGCGTCGCCGTTCTCAACCAGAATTCGGTATCGGTGGTTCGCCAGGCCGGACGTATCGCCGAGCTCGAGACCACATTGAAGAAATCGACCATCGACGGGGGTAATACCGGCATCGGCCATACCCGCTGGGCAACGCACGGCGCCCCCAACACGATGAATGCCCATCCCCACAGCGACTGTGGAGGCAATGTCATCGTCGTGCACAACGGGATCATCGAGAACTGGGCCGAGCTCAAGGAAGAGCTCATCGACCGACGCCACGAGTTCACCTCCGAAACCGACACCGAGGTGGTCGCCCATCTCATCGAGGAGATGGGCGACGTCGATCTCGCCGAGGCCGTGCGTCGTGTGATGAATCGGGCGGAGGGGTCGATGGCATTGGCCGTGATGCGCTCCGATCAGCCCGACCTGGTGGTGGCAGCCCGCCGCGGCAGCCCGTTGGTCGTGGGGTTGGGGGAGGGTGAGAACTTCCTCGCGTCGGACATACCGGCGTTTCTCGAGCACACCCGCCAGATGTTGGTCGTCGACGACGACCGGGTGGTGCAGATCCGGCCCGACCGGGTGCTGGTCACCGACCTGGCGGGGAACTTAGTGGAGCCGGTACGCAGAACCGTGGAGTGGGATCTGGAATCGGCGGAGAGAGGCGGCTACCCGACCT